>NZ_JAAHFV010000011.1:0-54251 GCF_010672755.1 Moorena sp. SIO1F2 | reverse complement strand
ACTTAAATGCTAAGACAAAGTCCAGTATTCCCATGACACTGGCTTAGTTTTACTAGTTTGGTAGATTTAAATTTTTGGTAGTTTAACCTTTTGTATAGCTCCCTTAGGGTTAACACCTCAAAGCTAAACTGGGTGATCCTTGGGCGCTATACAAAAGGTTAAACTACCAAAAATTTAAATCTACCAAACTAGTAAAACTAAGCCAGTGTCATGGGAATACTGGACTTTGTCTTAGCATTTAAGTCAATCAAAAATCATGTTTAACACCACTGAAATTCTAATTAACGCCTTTGTTATAAGACTCCGGGAAGGCTACCGCCGAACTTACGGGGGACTCAAACCTGACAACGAAGATATAATTGCTTGGGCTGGCAGCATGGCCATGGAAAATATTGCCAACAGTGATGCCCTCTATCACAATGTGGAACACTCCATCCTAGTTACCCTCGTCGGACAAGAGATTTTGCGAGGCAAACATATCCGTGAAGGTGGTGTAACTCCTCATGATTGGTTACACTTTATCATTTCTTTGGCATGTCATGATATTGGCTATGTTAAAGGAGTATGTCGCCAAGACCGAGAAAATGAACGACTCTACGCTACTGGTCAAAATGGGAAGATGGTTCCTTTACGCCAAGGGTCTACCGATGCTGCTCTGACTCCTTATCATGTCGATCGGGCAAAATTATTTATTGATGAGCGCTTTGGTGGTCACAACCTGATTGATGCCGAGTTTATCAAGCGCAACATTGAACTGACTCGTTTCCCTGTGCCGAAGCAAGGGGATCATCAAGATACAGGTAACTATCCTGGATTAATTCGCGCCTCTGACTTGATTGGTCAACTGAGTGACCCACGCTATCTCAAAAAAACTAGTGCTTTGTTCTACGAGTTTGAAGAAACTGGATTTAACAAAGCCATTGGCTACCGCCATCCTGGAGATCTGCGGGAAGGCTACTCTAAGTTTTACTGGAATGGGGTATATCCTTATATTCAGGATGCCTTGCGTTACCTATCCTTAACTCAGGAAGGTAAACACATTACGGCTAATCTCTTCTCCAATGTGTTTGTGGTTGAACACTCAGAAAATCAAAATGGAATGGTGAAAATGACACAAAAGGTTAATGTATAGCAGTTACCAATCTGTTGAGGTACTTTAATCCCGGGTTTTAGGTAATAGGGAATAGGGAATAGGGAATAGGGAATAGGGAATAGGGAATAGGGAAAAAATCCTGTGTACCTCATTAATATGATAAGCGCTATATAACCAGAAGCTATTAAAGGTGAAGGCTTAAGGGTGAACGGTGTTGGGTCAAGGGTGTTGGCTCAAGGATGGTTGCACCAGATTTCGATACCATCTTATTAGTATGGGGTATGGGTAAAACATAGCTAATCCAAGACACGCCCATACTAATAAGACCCATACTAATAAGACCCATACTAAGTAAACGCGAGGTGCTTTTCGCCCTTCCGGAGTCAGAATCCTAGTCAGAATCCTATGAACTGGTGGCAAAAACTTACCAAGAACCCTCTCGCCCGTTTTGGGGCATTGCTATTATTGACGTTTTATCTAATTGTCATTGCAGCAGATGTTGTTGCTCCCTATGATCCTTATGTGTCTCAGCCAGATGGTTCCCTGCTACCACCTACCAAGATCTACTGGCGTAACCAGCAAACCAAAAAGTTTATTGGTCCCCATGTCTATCCCACAACCCAAGGACCAACGGATTTAGAGACAGGCGATCGCAAACTAAATGTAGACTGGCAAAAGCCTTCCCCAGTGGGTTTATTTGTTCCAGGTCGAGAATATAAGTTGTTTGGAGTGATTCCCTTCAACCGTCACCTGTTCGGTACAGTGGGTGAGGGTAAGATTAATCTATTAGGTACCGATGAGCAAGCACGTGATCAGTTTAGTCGCTTGGTATATGGGGGTCGGATTAGTCTTAGAATTGGTCTCTTCGGAATTGCCATATCCTTTCCCATTGGTCTAATCGTTGGGGGAATTTCCGGCTATTTCGGTGGCTGGGTAGATGCTGTCATCATGCGTCTGGTAGAAGTTTTGATGACTATTCCTGGTATTTACCTACTCGTTGCCTTAGCAGCTGTGCTACCACCTGGTCTAACTAATACGCAACGGTTTTCGCTAATTGTTGTGATTACCTCGTTTATTAGCTGGTCTGGCTTAGCACGAGTGATCCGAGGACAGGTGTTATCGATTAAGGAGCGGGAATTTGTCCAAGCTGCCAAAACTATGGGAGCCAATCCCTTTTATATAATTGTACGGCACGTTCTGCCCCAGACAGCTTCCTATGTGATTATATCAGCAACCTTGGCAGTTCCTGGTTTCATTGTGGCCGAGTCGGTGCTGAGTTTGATTGGGTTGGGAATTCAGCAACCTGACCCGTCCTGGGGAAATTTGTTGTCTTTGGCAACCAATGCCTCAATCATCGTGCTACAGCCTTGGTTGATTTGGCCCCCAGCACTGCTAATTATTCTGACGGTGTTGGCATTTAATTTACTTGGGGATGGGTTGCGGGATGCTCTCGATCCTAGAAGTTTACAGCGCTAGCTATTTTAATACTCAAGGGGGAAGGATGGGTCGAGTTTGGAAAAAGCCTTTTTTTCTGGGTTCAATCATCAGCCTTGCTCTCCTTGAGCGCTAGCCCTTACCACAATAGTCCACAGACTTCAGTTTTAACAAAAAATCTCAGGGAACAATAATATTATAAATAGAATGTTTTGTGGCTGTGTTTACCCATTATCAAATACTTACTGGCTCAGACAATAATATATAAAATACGGCTCTTCCGTACTTGTTATGCTAAATAAACACTTTAGCTAAGGGAGCAGGGAGTAGTGTAAAGAGGCCGTATTCATAAAATTTTGTTAGTTAAATAGCATCATTTTCCTTATACAGTAAGCTTTATGAGTTTTTTAAGTTGAAATTTAGCATAAAAGGTACTGAAGAACCTAAAATACAAACCCAATCCAGAGCAAAGAAGAATATCACGGCAATTAAACAATAGTAAATCTGGCTAGTTGCTGTTATCATTTTGCGCTCCAATTAATTTTAACATAGTACTATTTGTGGCAACGATAAATACTGTAAAAAAGACCTAGTTTCGATAAAAAAAATATTTTTTGTTTCTTTATAATCATCGACAATTCCTTGTCTGTTTCTTTACAGTCCATGTGGCAAGACAGTAGCAGTTAGAAGAGACATACGGACTGGGGACATGAAAGCATTATCAGTGGCAAGTGTTACGGCACCATCTAATCTACCCAAGGAGTCACCTCCTCAAGAGTATCGGAGTGAGTATCCCTTCCGGACACTACTTTATCTCTACCGCCAAGACCTAGGTAAAATCGGACTGTCGATGGCGGTGTATGTGATCAAACACAGTCCGGAATGGATCAGACCATTGGTGATTGCTAATGTAATTGATATTATTGCCAACCCAAGCACTCACCCACTGTCGGAGTTATGGATTAATGGGGCTATCTTAGGGATTTCTGTAGTGCAAAATATCCCCACCCATTACTTACACATCCGGTTTATGAGTCTGGCGACTCGCAACATGGAGTCGAATCTGCGCTCACTAATCACCCAGCAGCTGCAACTGCTTTCGATTGGGTTCTACAAAAATAACAGCAAGGGAGCACTACAAACCAAACTCTTGCGGGATGTGGAACAAATTCAAGGGTTGGCGACAACCCTGTTCCAGTTTGTCCCTTCTGCTGTGCTAACTATCTTAGTAGCAATTGTCGCTACTGCTATTCGTGCTCCTTGGTTCCTGCTGTTCTTCCTGGGAACTGTCCCAGCGGCTGTGATTCTGATCTCGGTACTCAGAGGACCGATTCGCGATCGCAATTCTGCTTTCCGACAACAACTAGAAGAAATGGCAGCTAGCTTAATCGAGATGATTCAGCTAATCCCAGTCACACGAGCTCATGGTGCTCAACAGACTGAGATAGAAAGGATTGATGGCAAGCTAGTGACGGTCAAACAGGCAGCGGTGCGACTTGACTCGATTAACGCCATCACCGATTCTTCTTCTTGGGTAACCCTACGGTTATTCAGTCTGGTTTGCTTGATCACCTCAGCCTGGTTAGTCTATACCAAGCAATGGGCAATCACAGTGGGGGATGTGGTGTTACTGACTGGTTATTTTGATTCCCTGACTAGCTCGATAGTGCAAATTTTAGCTGTATTGCCACAGATTGGCAAAGGTTTTGAATCCATTCGCTCAGTGGGTGAAATTATCGAGTGTCCTGACCTAGAGCGCAATCCTGGTAAGATAGCTCTGCAACAGGTGCGTGGTGAATTCACCTTTGAGTCGGTTAGTTATAAGTATCCCGATACGGAACAGTTTGCCATTCAAGACTTTTGTCTACAGGTCAATCCTGGGGAAACCATTGCCATCGTCGGACCATCCGGAGCCGGAAAATCGACCTTATTAAGTTTAATTATTGGTTTCATGGCTCCCACGACCGGAAGAGTTTTACTAGATGGTACAGATATGAGTAGCCTCGACCTACAGACCTATCGGAAATTCCTATCAGTGGTTTCCCAGGAGACTATCTTATTTGAAGGTACGGTACGAGAGAATATTGTGTATGGCAGTAAACAATTGGATGAAGAACAGTTAATCAAGGCGATTCAGGATGCCAATGCTTTAGAATTTATTCAGGAATTGCCCTCGGGACTTGATACTCTAATTGGGGAAAATGGGGCAAAACTTTCTGGTGGTCAACGGCAACGATTAGCGATTGCTCGTGCTTTAATTCGTAATCCACGGGTGTTAGTTCTCGATGAAGCAACATCGTCTCTAGATACTGCTTCGGAAGCTTTGATTCAGGACGCTTTGGAACACTTGATGGAAAACCGCACAACGTTTGTGGTAGCTCATCGCCTGTCAACGATTCGGAAAGCTGACCGGATTGTAGTTATGGAACGAGGGCATATTGTAGAAGTTGGCAATCACGCTCAACTGCTGGAAAAAGATGGAACTTATACACAATTACATTCATTACAGATATAGCAGTTATCAATGGGGTGAGGTACTTTCATTACGGGTTTTAGGGAACAGGGAACAGTGAAAAGGGTACAAGGAAAAGGGAACAGGGAACAGGTAAAAAATCCTGTGTATCTCATAGCTATGAGAAATGCTATATCACTCAGGCAAATCACCGAACTCTTCTCGATAACGAGCTAACAATGACTCCATTTGAGCTAATTGCTCCTGAGCTTGTTCCTTTTGCTGACATTCTTGTTCGGCTGCTTCAGTAGGGGTGGGAACTAGTTGTCCTTCTGCGGTAAACCAACGTAATTTTGAGTCATAAATTCCCAAATATAGTGCCAACTGTTGACTCCACAACCAACCTTCTTGATTAGGCTCAAGTTCGAGATAACAACCATCTACCAAGTGGAAGCCCTTCAATTCCAGGGTGTTGGGGTCAAACCAGAAATAGTCGGGAGTACGGAATGTATCCTGGTAGATTTGCTTCTTTAATCCTCGGTCCGTATCTGCCGTGGTAGGGGAAATAATTTCTACAATCACATTCGGATACTTCCCCTCTTCTTGCCACACTACCCAACTGTTCCGAGGTTTGCGCTCAGTTCCCAGCACCACAAAAAAGTCAGGCCCACGGAATTCTTCAGACTTACGTTGTCGAGGACTGTAATAAATAGTCAGATTTCCCGAGACATAGAAATCATCACGCTCATCCCACAACCACTCTAGGCATTGGATGAGTAGGGTCATTTGTAGTCGATGTAGATCAGTTTCCAAAGGTGGTTCGTCACTGAGTAAATCCCTAGGGGGTAATATAACATCTTCCGGTACAGTTGTTGCAGTTTCTGTTGCAGTTTCTGTTGGCGTTTTTAATTCTTGAGTCAAAGACATGGCAGCTAGGCTACAATGGGTGCATCTCATATTTGAAAATATTACGTAGGGTGCGTTAGGGGCGGCTCGCCGTCATTTTCCAGCTCGTAGCCAGCTTTGGGAAAGTCCGCCCCGTAACGCACCACCGAATCAAACAGCAAAAATGAGATGCACCCGGCTACAATAAATAGGTGGTACTTATTAGTCTATAGCAATTAGACGATTTGTCAGGTAAAAACTTTGTTTTTTTAGGGAGCAGGGAGCAGGGAGCAGGGAGCAGGGAGCAGGGAAGATGCAAGAGGCAATAGGGAAAAAATAATGTATACATCATAGCTATAAAAAACGCTATATTCACGTAATATCTGAACAAATTTTCAAAATTATCAATCTCTGATCGCAACCATTCAGATAATAAATTATCACAGCGTTTTTCATAACTATCAGGTGCCCCTGTTTCCTTTGCTATAGCTGAATGCTGAATGCTGATAATTTAGCATTCGCTTTTTTTTTATCCTAAAATTACCCCCGGAAAAAAAATTTATAAAAACCCTTGAAAATTATAACTATAATCATTACAATAATCATTGTACCCGAAATTTAGTTTTTTACTCATGTCTACAGACTTTATTCCGAATCACGACAATAATCCTAAGAAACAACGTATTAAGTCCATTAAGGGCTCTCCTGAAGCAGTTACCAAGACTATTTACGGTCTTTCTGCACTGGGGTATGGGTCGGTTTCCGACTGGAGCCCTTTGCAAGCAACCGGCATTCCGGGGCAAGTAATTAGTTTTGCAACCAAGTATCAAACTTGGCGTTAATAGGTTAAATTTATGGGGGGGTTTCCCCCCCGGTCTGGTCCGCTAGGATCACATCCGGATTGATTCGGAAACTGATAGACATGACATAACGTTTACAGCATTGATATAGCCGTGGATAGTATTTCTACGGCTATTTTTTTTGTAAGTATTCAGTTATCAGCTATCAGCTATCAGCTATCAGCTAATGCGCTACGCGAACAGCTATCGGCTTACAGCAAATTTTGCCCCCCTAGCCCCCCAAATTTGGGGGGAAATTGAGTTAAAGTCCCCCGCCCCCCTAACCCCCCAATTTTGGGGGGAATTAGCGGATGCTTCGCTTTTTGATAGTCGGGGATTTAGGGGGCTTGCAGCTAAAGGTAGTGAGGTCAATTCATCTGAAAACGGCTGTATGATTGGGGCTACACCTATGGTGGGCAGTGCCTAGCAACGGGCTTTGTCAGCTGATCTGTATCAAGCACTGCCCACCCTAGATCAGCTAAAATCAATTAAATTGATCGTAATGACCACCTATTGCAAAAATATAAACATAGTTATCATCAAATTTGTAAATAAGACGATCTTTTTGAGACATTCTTCTTGACCACAACCCCGATAAATTATGTTTTAACGGTTCAGGTTTTCCCATTCCTTTAGCGGGATCGTCTCTCAGCATTTCTTTGATGATTTTACAAAGGGTTTGATGGAGTTTTTTGTCTTTTTTACGAAGTTCTTCGTAAATTTCCCAAGTTTTGCCCTCAAATACTAAGTATCTCATCTAGTTCTTGCTGATTGGGAGAGTAGCCTTGATTTTGGGTATGGGTAGCTTGAGAATGGTTAATCTGTTCCATTAAATGGCTATTTTGTAATACATACAAGGTTTCTTGTTGTTGTTCCCAATCTTCGGCACTAATAATAATAAAGTCTCCCTGATTGGGATCGGTGATTTTGATGGGAGTATGTTGATTAATGACTTGTTTAATAAAGTCTTGGATGTTAGTCTTAAATTGCTTGATAGGAATAGAGTTCACGGTTTTTTACTCATTTATACTTAAGTATAGCAGGTTAATATTTCCTTGAGTTGCTTGTAAGCATTCATCTTAAGTCTGGTTGAATACCGATAATAAAAGTTTATCGAAGGCAGCTTTGCTGAAGTAAAAGAATAAGGTTTCAAGGGAATGGTGCGATGGGCTACGGGCAGCCAAAGGCGATTGACCTTAGGTCACCTTTCGCGAACGGAGCATAGCAACGGTAGAAGTCGGTTTCAGCTACAACAACCTATCCCTGGATTTCTGTCCGAAACAGTCTTTAGCTTAATAAACACAATAAGGCAAGATTTATTAATAAATATTTATAAAAATTAATAATGATTATTTATTATAGTAAACCACTATAACTAAACTTTTATAGTATATAGCAGTCCTAAATGATTCGTGAAATATATTGGCTAAAGTGATCGCTATAACCTTTTCCCAGCAACGATTCCAGATTTGGCTGATTTTACAAATGATTTAGAATTGCTATACATGCGATCGCACAAGCGCGGAAGCTTTGCTTCATCGCGTAGCGTGGCCTACGGCGAATCGCTTTTAGGGGCTCCAAAAGAGCATCGCAACGGTGGCACGGCGGCAAGGTTATCAGTAGAGGCTATGTACCTACTATGATGTAAACCTAGGAGTTTTTTTATTATCAAAGAAAATTAGGAGTTTTTTCTATTATTAAAAAAAAATATGGCTCTTTTTTCTCTATTCCATTCTGCATATTGCCTGCATGACTTTTCCCAGAATAAGTGTGTTGACATCCCCGATCTAAATAGTTTAAATAAGAAGCGAGGCAGCATTTACCTTAAAATCCAATGAATTGTGATAATTTTTGTTTTATACTTCCAGTTACATTTCCTATATACAGCGTTTTTCATAACTATCAGGTACATAGGTACCCTTTTCGTTAGAAAATTAGCAGATTAAATGTGCCACTGATAGGACTTCAGGTTTTTTATAGATTTCCTGTTTCCTGCTCTCTGTTGCCATTAATCCATAACGAAAGTACCTAACATAATTGAAAACCGCTATATATAATTCTGGCTGATGAAAGCTAATGAATTTATGGAAAAGTATTCAGCAGGAGAAAGGGATTTCCGCAGGGCAAATCTTAGAGGTCAATCGTTTCAGGGGGAAAACCTTTCAGGAGCAGATTTTAGTGAAGCTGATATTAGAGGGGCAAATTTTAAGAATGCTAATTTAACAGGAACTAAGTTCTGTAAAGCGAAGGCAGGATTACAAAGACGATTGGTAATTGTTCTTCTGTTGCTTTCATGGATCACATCAGGACTATCTGGAATGTGCTCCTTCTTTGGTGGGGCGTTAGTAGTATTAATAGTTCGCTCTAGCGGCGTAGTAGAGCAAGTCTACAGCTGGATAGCTTTGATTGTAATAGTTGTCTTATTTGCTGTTATCATTCGTCAAAATATCAAAGGAGCAGTAGCCCTAGCCGTAGCGGTAGCGGTAGCCGCAGCTATAGCCGTACCCTTTGCCGGAGGCGTAGCTGTAGCATTCGCTGTAGCCGGAACCTTGGCCGTAGTCGAAGTTGTAGCGGTAGTTGGATCCTTCGCCATGGCCGAAGCTCTAGGTGGATCCGTAGCCCTAGCCATAGCGGTAGCCGTAGCCGAAGCGGTAGCGGTAGCTGGAGCGGAAGCTGCAGCTGTAGCATTCGACATAGCTGAAGCCTTAGCCTTAGCTTTAGCTTTAGCCTTCGTTTTACTTAGCATGTACTTGGGCTGGCGTGCTCTAAAGGACGATCCCAAGAATGCTTGGATTCGTAATCTTGTGATTGGTTTTGTTGCTACAGCAGGAACCAGTTTTTACGAAGCTAACCTAACCGATGCCGATTTTACGGGAGCTATCCTCAACAGTACAGATTTAACAAAAGCTACTCTCACTCGTAGTTGTTGGCAAAATACTGCTAAGCTTGACCGAGCTAGACTAGGAACGAGCTACCTTCAAGATAAAAACGTTAGACAATTACTCATAACTGGAGAGGGACAAGATAAAAACTTTGATCGCCTTGACTTAAGAGGTATTAATTTAAAGGGAGCTAATCTACAAGATGCTAGCTTCATTGGAACAGACTTAAACCGAGCTAACTTAGAAAATGCTAAGTTATCGAGAGCTAAGTTAGTTCAAACGTTACTAGAAGGAGCAGATTTAACCGGAGCCACCTTAACGGGAGCATATATCGAAGATTGGGGAATCAGCAATACTACTCAACTCATTGAAATTCAATGCGATTATATTTTCCTAAAACTACCTACTCAAAATGATCCAGACCCTAAACGTCGTCCTGCTGACCAAGATAGAAATTTTGAACCAGGGGAATTTGCTAAATTAGCCCAAAAAATTCCTCATACTGTCGATTTAGTTTTTAAAGATGGTATCGACTGGCAGACTTTTCTGAAAACTTTTCAGGAGCTTCGAGTGGAAAGCGATACAAGGGATACAGAAGAGCTACCAGTCATACAGACAATGGAAAATAAAGGCGATGGTGCTTTTGTTATTCGTGTCAAAGTCCCTGACAAGGTTGATGAAGCAGAATACGAGCGAAAATTTCGCGCAGACTACAATGCAAAATTAGAGGCTAAAGATATAGAGATCAAGTTTTTATATAAACAAACAGAAATTTATAACCAACAAATAGAATTTATACGTACAGACAATACTAGATTAATGGGAGTTGTTGAAACAATGGCAGAAAAAGAAACTATTAGAATTGATAAAATTGACAGGCGTGACATGCGTGATTCCAAGATTAATATTGCTGCTGGAAACTATGCTGAAACAGCCCAGTCTGGTAGTTATATGCAAAACTATGGTAACCAAAATATCTACGAAGCACCTGACAAAACTCTAACGGAGGCAGCAGAAGAAATCCAGCAACTACTAAACCAACTATCTCATAATAATCCCACTACAACAACCAAAGATAAGATGATAGTTGTCAGTGAAGTTGTTGACAAAATTGAGAATAATACAACCCTAAAAGCTAAGGTTATCCATGCTCTGCAAGCTGGAGGAGTAGAAGCATTTAAAGAAGCCATAAACCATCCCCTAGTTAACATTTTGATGGCTAGCATTGAGGGATGGATAGAGGCTTAGCTATAAAAAAACTAAAGTTAAGGTCAATCAGATGAGCAAAAATAGCTTAACCCAAGAGCAATGCCAAGAATTAATACAACTGCTTTCCAAACGGAAAGATAAGCTAGATGGAAGAATTACCAAAAATAATAGCTTAACCCAAGAGCAATTAGACGAATTAGTAAAACGGCTTTCCCAACGTAAAAATGAGCTGCATGGAAGAATCCCCATTACAGCGGTGATGGATAGTTTAAGGGAGTTAGAACTATCTGATCTACTTCTTGAAAATGATATTGATGAGGTTTGTAAACAAATGAATAGAGAATCGAAAATGCGACAATGGCAAAACTCTTTTAAGTTTGCCTTAATCCTAATCATTGTTACAGCACCATTATTTGCCTTTGGAGGGTATAAACTCCGAAAATTTCTTGTGACAAAGTTTCCCGAATTAGTAGGAATTAAAATCACTAAGGATGATGAGATTAATATACAATTAAAAAATCTCCAATATGAACTAAAAAAAAGAGAAATACAAAATGATAAACTAGAGAAGATAAATCAAGAATTAAATGATAAAATCGCAACCCTTACTACTCCTGTTGATACTTCTCCAAAAAATCCACAACCTCCGACAGATCCACCCATTATAACTCCTCCAGAGAAACCTAAACTATTTGAACGTAAAGGTATTATTTATAAATTTAAAAATTGCCAAAAATCTCCCAATATAAATTCAAGTACTCAATCAATAAGTTGTGCTATATTAATTACAAGTACCAAAGAAGATGTTCAGTTGCGTTTATATTCTAATCGCAATGCTTCTGCAAGAAGTAGACTATTTCAGCAAGGGAAAGAATATGTAGCTACAAAAGTTAAATTGGGTACATTCAGTAGTAAGCGTAGTGGTTATGTAAAAAACAGCTTGATTAAGGATGTACCGATAGAAGCCATTATTGATTTTGGTGGAGTTCCACTAGAAGTCAACCAGATAGATATGCTGCAATTTAAATCCTATTTGGAGAGTTCTTATTCCGGCAAAGACTCGTTCTACAACTACTTTGAAACCGAAGATGGGCCGGTGTCGATCCCGGTGACGATTTTGATTTCCGGAATGGGCATCATTGGCGATGCCGACCATGTTACGGGTAGCTCGCTGAGAAAAGGCGATAGTGTTCTGGCCGTGCTGGGCAGCACGCAGTCAGCTGTGGGTGGTTCTGTTTATGCCCGCAAGACGGATGGCCTGTCGAATGCAGATGAAAATTTCATCAGAAATAAATATGAGTACCAGGCAAATGATGAAATACTGAAGGTTCTGAAAGTATAATGAGCACGATCGCTCTTTTGTAGTGCGATTGGCCTACGGCCAATCGCTGATCGTTGATATCCTCTTGGGTAGAGGCAGCTGCCTGTTTATCAGCAGCGAAGGGAGGTTGGTATGTACTTCTGAGGCACTGCTTAAGACAACAGCCGCCTCTCAATGTAAAATGCAGAACGCTAGTAGTTTTTATTGTAGGAGTGTAGTTATGGAGCGATCGGATCTAGTACAATTGCTTGTAAAGTGGGCATAATTAGCGGGCTTCAAAACTCGATTGTTAGATTGAAAATAAAATAGGAGTTATTAATGGCTTTTAGTGATTATAAAACTATTGCTCAAGTTCAAGAAGAGTATAATATCAAGTATTTGGAAAAAGACTTTATTGAAATTACAGATCTAAAACCTTCCGATCTGTTTGTTAAGGAATTTGAATTCAGCGAACAGAACATGGATATATACACATCTGAATCATCAAGATGCGAAAATATTATTTATCCAATTTTAAGAGAAGTTTATAAAGATTTTATTGATAAATATACTCTTTGGAGCCACAAGTCCATAACATACGATGCTAAACTAAATGGAACGCCTGATTACTTGTTCTCAATAAAATCAGAATTAGGTAAGACCGTCTTGGGTTTTCCAATCGTCATTGTTGTTGAAGCAAAAAAGAATGATTTTAGTGAGGGATGGGGGCAATGTCTAGCTGAGTTGATTGCTGTGCAAAAATTAAATAAAGCTGAGGAACTTCCCGTGTATGGGATCGTAACGGATGGAGAATTATGGCAATTTGGAAAATTAGTATCCGATGAATTCACCAAAAGCAAGTTGAGAATTACTATTACCGATTTAGATAAAATTTTCGGAACGATAAGTTTTTTATTGTCAAACAAATAAGATTTTACACGGGGACGCGGAGATTGGATCATTGGGGAGCATGTCTTATTCGCAGCAACATTAGTACTAAAATAACTCATGTACGCTATTCAAACCCTGAAAACACTCTAGTTCAAGCGTTCTCACCAAATTGACCTGCTCGCCATGCTCCCCCTATTACCTATTCCCCATTCCCCATTCCCCATTCCCCAGATAAGCGTACTAATGTTGCTGCATAAGTGACATGCTCCCCTTTCAAGTTTTTGGAGAGGTCTACTTAGGAGCTGGATGAGGTGAAAGTCTCACGTCCAGTTCTGTTCGCGCAGCGTCGGCCTTAGCCGAAAGCGGAGGTGCCCTGGATAATACCAGGCATCGACCGTAACAGCCTTGGGTACGGTGGGGTTTGAAGTTACCGTAAGTAGAGGGTCGCCTTTACAGGGGACTGGCTATGAGAAAAAGGGTCAAAACTTATTAACTAAGGCGACCCTCTACTAAGGTTTCGTTTCCGGCACACTGGAACCTGGATTGACCGTAGGTCACGCTACGCGAACGTGAAAGATCTAAACGCTTGTGGAGAATCGATCTCTACTCTTCCTGGCTCCGGTCTGGTTGAGCAAGTTAAGTTGACTCATTGTTCGCGTAGCGTGGCCTACGGCCAAGCAAGAATCCCCGCGTCTAATGACCGGGGAGTGTCAACTTGAGTCTAGTTGAGGTGCAACTATTAGCCTTATAGCTCTCTAAACCTTGTCAAACATTATCTACTGTTTTATAATCAAATAAGTTAGTAACTTGTTTAACTTCGGAAGACTACCGCCCAACGAAGAACTAAAAGCTTTGGCAGCTGGTCGTAAGTTAAGCGACGTAAAATAATGGACTGAGTGAAGTTACAGTGCGGTTTGAGAGTAGGCAGAAGAGCCTCCATTAATAAAAATAGCGCAATGCTTTTGGCATTGCTTTGTCGGCAACAACCATTAGTTAAAACTAATGCTATACCATCGTCCTATCTGCTTGTGAGTAGGTTTGTACAGGTTAAATGTTGCACTACTTATGTTGACTAGTTATGTAGTGTTGTTAATCAAGAAGGGAAAACAATTTAAAATTGTCAATGGTCAATTGCCAAAGGGATTTAGGCGAATCTGTTAAGACTCTGACGCCAGCGGCTACCCAGCCATAACAACCCACCGATAGCAAGTAATGCTCCAGTAGTAGACGATTCTGGCACTTTCTCGACTTTGATACGTGCTATCTGGTAGCCATCCACTGTGAAGTCAGCTTGAGCAAACGCCGGAGTTGATAAAATCGGTCCACCTGGGATCAAACCTGGATGCAGGGTGACAACTCCGTTTTCTGGTGTACCAGTATCAGGAATAGTTTGACCGAAGAAGGCAGTAGTGGTCTCCTGCTCGTCGTTAACTTCCGTACCTGCATCCAGAACTTGAGAACCGAGAACGGTAAAGTCAGCTCCAGTGAAATTACCATCTTCATCAAAAATCTCAATAGCCAAGGGGTTGCCATTAGCAATGAAAGCATCATTACTGGGGAGAATCATGGCCGCGTAGCTGAAGTAACGGCTAGTAGAATCTACAGTAAATGTGGCTTGGGCAATATCCCCAAAAGCAACTGGACCATTTGGACCAGGAATTACCCCATCAACTGAACCCGCACCACTAGCAAAAAACTCTTCACTAAGCACTGCTGCATTGCCATCCTCAGCAATACGCTCCAGTCCTGGTGAAGCTGCCTCACCCCGATCATAAATATCAAAAAGACCATTATGAAAACCTACCCAGACTGGAGTCAATAACGTGCCGTTGTCCGGTGCCAGGCTTTGAATTGTCACCTTGAGGGTAGCTGCTGTTGCGCTAGATGCCATGGCTAGTGTAGAGGTTACGGTAACCATGGTGACGATTTTGAGTGATTTAATAATTGAATGCTTCATGGTGATCCTGATCAAAGATATCAATATGGTAGATTTGTCAATGAGTGTGTTGCTCAACTATCTATGTAGCTACATCATTATCCGTAGAGTTAATCAGCTAAGTGTTTAAAACTTAGTATTCAAAACTTAGTGTTCAAAACTTAGTGTTCAAAACGGATTTTGCTGGCACCCCATCAAGTGGATAATTTTAGGTTAGTAGCTTGACTAGGATTATTGGTTTCTTGGTTTAGTTGTTGCTGAACAGAGGCTGAAAATTTGCTGATAATTTACTGATAATTTCCAGCCTCTATCAGCCTGGAATGACGACGTGATATTAGTTGCGGTTGACTACTTATCCTGGAAGGGTATTCGTCAATTGAAAATTTCAAATTTCAAATTTCAAATTGTTACTTAACACATCACAGGTCACAGTTCACAGGTCACACTTACGTTTAAGATTTCTCGTTTAAGATTTCTTTAGCAGTCGTGGTTCGTGTTGAGAAACGACAATTAAATAGTCACCATTCTCAAGTTTATAATCTGTCGGTGGATTGGAGATAACGTCTCCTTCAATTCCTTTTTGTACCGCTAAGACAATACTTTGATAGGCTTGCTTCATATACGTAAATACTTCCATAAAGGAACTACCAACCCGAGAGTCAGGAATCGCAATTTTATAAAGCTTGTTCCCAGTTTGAGTACTTAATATTTCAGAGACAACTTTGGTAATTCCATGGTTAAGAGCAGCTTGGGAAATGAGCATACTACTTAACTCACTACTAACGATTATTTCGTCAACCTTAGCCCGCTGACAGGATTTAACATGAGTTTCATCTACCAGCTCCACAACTGTGTAAGCCTTGGGATTAATACTTTCTACTGTCAGGGTAGATAGTATAACTTTTGCGTCGCGAGCTGTGTCATCTATACTGTCATCCCCTAAAATTATAACAGTTCTAGCCTGGATCAAGTTGGCTCGAATCAAGGTTTCATCACTTACATTACCTTTAAGAAAAAACAAATTATTGTCTTCGATAGGCTTCCGGTCTATATTAGCAATTAAAATAATTTTCTCATCTTGAGTTTTAGGAAACCTTCGCAACTCATTGATGATAAATCTTGCTCTAGAATTCCATTCGCAAATAATCAAGTGATTGTTAAAATTATAAGATCCCATACCTAGATCATTTTTGAGTTTTTGATCGACAAAAATACCAGCGAGGCTAGCGGTGAAGATGGCTAAGAATCCAATCCCCACAAACATATCGAGAATAGCAATAACGCGACCACCAACTGTGACAGGGGTGATATCACCATAGCCAACAGTTGTTAGGGTGACGATGCTCCACCAGAAAGCATCTGCTTTTGAGATATCTGGTTCCAGCCATGATATAGTGATGGTGTTAATGGTAATGATTATTATAATAATAAACATTACTTTATCAAGGTTTTCACTGCGCAAAAAGTTCCAGAATTTTCGATTCCATAGTAATATCATTTGAGTTAGACGTAATGGTCAGTTCATGTCGGTTTAAGTAACTATAATACAGCGGTTTTGAATTGGGTGAGGTACTTTCGTTATAGATTTTAGGGAGCAGGGACTTCGGAGCAGGGAGCAGGGACTTCGGAACAGGGAACAGGGACTTCGGAACAGGGCAAAAAACCTGTGTAGCTCATAGTTATGAAAAACGCTGTATCTATTCTCTATAATTTATAGATTGAATCGGCAGGGGGGCTCAGGAGCTCGGGAGTGGGCTTTGGAGTGTGCGCGAGCTTACTGAAAACTATACAAAAACTATACAATTTAAGTCTGCGATCGCTCAAGCTGAAAGCTAGAGGGTGTCCGGCAAACGGCTGAATGCTTATTGAACATTACTATGGGAACGGATAGCGCTACTATTGTTAAGGAGTTTAAAGCCGCTGTCGGTCATGCCAAAATCCTCTAACCTCAACCACACCCAGGACCACACCCCTAACTCTGCTCAAAACACCATTCGGATTCGGGGGGCTAGACAGCATAACCTGAAAAACATTGATCTGGAACTGCCACGCGATCGCATTATTGTCTTTACTGGTGTTTCCGGTTCCGGCAAATCCTCCCTGGCATTCGACACTATCTTTGCGGAAGGACAACGCCGTTATGTAGAATCCCTGAGTGCCTATGCTCGTCAATTCCTGGGACAACTGGATAAACCGGATGTGGATGCCATCGAAGGCTTAAGCCCCGCTATCTCCATTGACCAGAAATCTACATCCCATAACCCCCGTTCCACCGTTGGTACAGTTACAGAGATTTACGATTACCTGCGATTACTGTTTGGACGGGCTGGTGAACCCTATTGTCCCAAATGCGATCGCAATATTGCGCCCCAGACCATCGACCAGATGTGCGATCGCATTATGGAACTCCCTGACCGGACTCGCTTCCATATCCTGGCTCCGGTTATCCGAGGCAAAAAAGGCACTCACAAGAAACTATTATCCAGCTTAGCCACCGAAGGATTTGTGCGCGTCAGAGTCGATGGTGAAACCTTTGACCTCTCCGATACCATCGAATTGGATAAAAATTATACCCACAACATTGAAGTGGTGGTTGACCGTCTCATCAAAAAGCCTAGTATTCAAGAACGAATTACCGATTCCCTTGCTACTTGCCTAAAACGTTCTACTGGAATTGCAGTTATCCAAGTTTTAGATAATACATCAGCACAGTCAGCAGAAGTCAAATCTGATCATAATTATAGACGTACTCCTCCAAAAAATGGCAGTTCATCTGACCAAGACATTCCCCAAGAAATCGTATTTTCAGAAAACTTTGCTTGCCCAGAACATGGGGCAGTAATGGAAGAATTATCTCCCCGATTATTTTCCTTTAATTCCCCCTATGGTGCTTGTCCAGTTTGTCACGGTATCGGTAATTTACAAACCTTTTCTCCAGAACTAGTAGTACCTGATCCTACTCAACCCTTATATAGTGCTATTGCCCCGTGGTCAGAAAAAGACAACACCTACTACATTTCCCTACTCTATAGCGTAGGAGAAGCCTATGGTTTTGAAATCCAAACTCCCTGGAATCAGCTAACCTCTGAACAACAAGACATTCTGCTCTACGGCACCGACGAAAAAATTTACATTCAAAATGATTCTGCTTATGGCAAAGAAAAAGGATACTACAAGCGCTATCCTGGCATTATCCCGATTCTAGAAAAACAGTATAAAGACACTAACTCGGAAGCATCAAAACACAAACTAGAGCAGTATTTAATTTATCAACCTTGTCCAGAGTGTCATGGTAAACGGCTTAAACCAGAAGCACTATCGGTGCGGTTAGGACAATATCATATTGATGATTTAACTAGTGTATCAATTCGCCAATGTCGTCAACGGATTGATAACTTACAACTCTCCCCCCGCCAAGCTCAAATTGGTGACCTTGCCCTCAAAGAAATTAAAGCCCGATTACAATTTCTGCTTGATGTAGGATTAGATTATCTTACCCTTGACCGTCCAGCCATGACCCTTTCCGGTGGAGAAGCTCAGCGGATTCGCCTAGCAACTCAGATTGGAGCAGGCTTGACTGGAGTTTTGTATGTATTAGATGAACCGAGTATTGGATTGCACCAAAGAGATAATGGACGGTTACTGACTACCCTAATCAAATTGCGGGATTTGGGCAATACCTTGATTGTTGTAGAACATGATGAAGAAACCATTCGTACTGCCGATCATATTGTCGATATTGGTCCGAAAGCTGGAATTCATGGGGGAGAAATTGTTGCTCAAGGGGATTTAGAGACTATAATCAAAAGTGATAATTCCCTGACGGGAGCGTATTTATCAAAACGGCAAGTAATTGAAACCCCTAGTAAACGTCGAGAGGGTAATGGTCGTTCTTTTGTGATTAAAAATGCTCATCGTAACAATCTTAAAAACATTGAGGTAGAGATACCACTAGGGAAATTAGTTAGCATTACAGGTGTCTCTGGGTCTGGGAAATCTACCTTAGTCAATGAATTACTTTACCCGGCATTACAACATCATATGACTCGTAAAGTACCCTTTCCCAAAGAATTGGATCAAGTTGAGGGACTCAACGCTATTAATAAAGCAATCGTAATCGATCAATCTCCCATTGGTCGCACTCCCCGGTCTAATCCTGCTACCTATACAGGAGTGTTTGATGCAATTCGAGAGGTATTTTCTAAAACTATTGAAGCTAAAGCTAGAGGTTACAAGCCAGGGCAATTTTCGTTTAATGTCAAAGGGGGACGTTGCGAAGCTTGTTCGGGACAGGGGGTGAATATCATTGAGATGAATTTTTTGCCAGATGTCTATGTACAATGTGACGTTTGTAAGGGAGCGCGATATAATCGAGAAACGTTGCAAGTGAAGTATAAAGGATATTCCATTGCTGATATTTTAAATATGCCAGTGGCAGAAGCATTGGAGGTATTTAAGAATATTCCAAGAGCAGCATCTCGGTTACAAACTTTAGTAGATGTAGGGTTAGGATATATCCACTTAGGGCAACCAGCACCGACATTATCTGGTGGAGAAGCACAACGGGTGAAGTTGGCAACAGAATTGTCACGTCGGGCAACGGGAAAGACATTGTATTTAATCGATGAACCGACAACAGGATTGTCATTTTATGATGTTCATCACTTATTAAATGTATTGCAGCGGTTGGTAGATAAAGGAAATTCTGTTTTGGTGATTGAACACAATTTAGATGTGATTCGCTGTGCTGATTGGGTAATAGACTTAGGACCAGAAGGTGGCGATAAAGGGGGAGAAGTAATTGCCTCAGGAACACCGGAGGAGGTAGCAGAAAATCCTAAGTCCTATACGGGGAAGTATTTGAAGGAGGTTCTCCAGGAGTACCCCCGACAGGAAGGACTGCTAAGTGCTTAGTGCTTATTGCTTAGTGTTCAGTGGGTTATTGTTCAGTGGGTCAGTTATAGGGGATGTTTGAGCAATGGCTTTTTTGATGCGATCGCTTAAGCAGAATGGAGAATGAAGAATGGAGAATGAAGAATGAAGAATGAAGAATGGAGAATGAAGAATGAAGAATGAAGAATGGAGAATAAAGAATAAAGAATGGAGAATGTAAAATGTAAAATGTAAAATGTAAAATGGATAATTAAGTTAAATTCTAAATTCTAAATTCTAAATTCTAAATTCTAAATTCTAAATTCTAAATTCTAATCCCTAATGACTGTCTATCTAGGCATCGATTTCGGAACCTCTGGCGCACGGGCAGTAGTGATAGACTCTGTTGGTACTATCTTTGCCGAGACTCAATATCCGTTTCCACTCCAAGCCATCACCATTGATACCGCAACACAGTGGCAGAAGGTATTATTTTCCCTGATTGAGCAAATTCCCCAGTCAATCAAGGGTGAAATTAATGCGATCGCAATTAATGGCACCTCCGCAACAGTTTTGTTATGCGATCGCATCGGTCAACCTGTAGATGCACCCATCCTTTACAACGATCCACGAGGAGTAGCTGTGATGGAACAACTTAGAACCATTGCTCCTCCCAACCATGTCGTTTTAAGTGCTACCTCCAGCCTTGCCAAACTTCTCTGGTGGTATGACTGTACAGATGTGATCAGCAACATCTGTGCTGAAACTAATCCCCTATACTTCCTCCATCAAGCGGACTGGTTAGCCTTTCTATTGCATGGCAAATTAGGCATTAGTGACTATCACAATGCCTTAAAGCTCGGTTATAATCCTGAAAACTTGTGCTATCCTGACTGGATCAAGCAGCTACCGGTGTCACCCATGCTACCCAACGTCTTGGCTCCCGGTACACCAGTAGGAGTTTTAACCCCTGAGGTAGCTCACTCCTTGGGATTATCACCAGATTGTCTAGTCTGTACAGGTACCACCGATAGTATTGCCGCATTTATCGCTAGTGGTGCCAAACAACCAGGTGAAGCCGTAACCTCCCTTGGGTCTACCTTGGTATTGAAACTATTGAGTACCACTCGTCTAGAAGACGCCAAATTTGGGATTTACAGTCATCGATTGGGAAATTTATGGCTTACCGGTGGCGCATCCAACACGGGCGGAGCAGTACTACGCCACTTTTTCACTGACACAGAATTAGAAAGTCTCAGCTCTCAAATCGACCCCGAGCAAGAAAGTCCCCTGGATTATTATCCCTTACTTAGACCAGGCGATCGCTTTCCCATTAATGACCCGGAGCTCCCCCCAAGATTGGAACCGAAACCCGATAATTCCGTGGAATTTCTCCAAGGAATCCTCGAAAGCATAGCCCGAATTGAAGCTAGGGGATATAGCTTGTTGCAACAGCTCGGAGCAAGTCCGTTAACCGGTGTCTATACAGCTGGTGGTGGTGCCAAAAATCTTACTTGGACAAGGATTCGAGAGCGTCAGCTCATGGTACCGATGTTGACATCCCTTCACACAGCGGCTGCTTATGGTACAGCACTATTGGCCAAGCAGGGATGCCTGTTAGCAGATCGGGTATAGGGTAATCGTGTCTAGGATTACTGTATGACCGAGTGACTGGGTGAGAATTTGCTGTGAATTATCAGCCCTGGATCAACCTGACCATCATCACTACCCCCGTTCGCCCTATACCCCACAGCTACTAACTTCTAGATAATCCCCATGTTAGCCAATCCTAAGATAGTGCCTAGTCCGATGATGTGACCTAAGCTGGTGGTTGCTAGTAATGCGGGAAAACCCATGCCACCGAAGAACTCAGGCATAGGCAACGCGGGACCTTCGCTAGGATTCTGCATAGTAGCTTTTCCGATGGCAATCGCTAGTACATTGCAGATAATCATGATGATTCCGACTGTCGGACTCCATTCCAGGGTGTTGGGAACGGCAGATGCAGCAGCAAGCAAGATTGAGTAAGTCAATTTGTGTTCTCCTGTTTTTGATAGACTCTTACAGTGATCTCTTAAAGATTTAATCTTTTATAAAGATTTTACCAGCGCGGTGTCATAATTAGTTTTTTTTGCCAGAGTCGATTCCGTTGCCAGTCTTGCTTTGATTCCCCTTGATTAGAAAGCCAAAGCCCGTGATTACTAGACTTTTGGGCGGTGGGATTCGGTAAAATTAAATCAAGCCTTTATGTAAATAATTGTTAAGTAATCCCTGGTTGCTCAGTCAATGTTTCGGTAAATTTACATAAATTAATAAAAGCGGGATAAACCCTGGATTGATCAATCAATCCGGGTTGACCGGATTGATTCATCCTGCATGGCTGGTGACATCTTACCGGAGCGGCGAGTATCACTAGCCATGAGGGGTTAGCTTCCTCCGCTCTTATGCCCCACACCTCAATGCTACGCCATGAGTGTTTAAAGTTACCGTAAGGATAGGGTCGCCTTTATGGTTAGTCGGTTATGCGAAAAGGGTTAAAACTTTTTGATTAAGGCTCCACTATCCTAAGGTTTCGTCTCCAGGGATGAATCGCGGACAGGAACTCTGATAAACAGCCTGAAAAACGTTATACTATAAATAGTAGGGAAAACAAATTAAGAGCTAACCGCCACCTGCTAAGTAAAAAAAAGAACTTTTTTTAATTGTTCCGGTGCGGAGGGGCATCCCGTATCGTTAATAAAGCTTACCGAGTAACCGAAGCGATGGCTGGTGTTGGTAAGAAGCCCACAATCAACCTGACAAGGTGAGTGTGGGAGTATGTCACCTGAAACTATAATTATGCTGCTGACGGACGCATTACTTTTAGATTACAAACGCTGTCGGCGTCGGGCTTTTTTGGACATTTATGGAGATCCCACAGAGCAAGACCCACCCTCAGATTTTCGGCTGAAACTGCAACAGAAAAGCCGAGACCATAAACAACAGATTCTGGCTACTGTGCCCCACCACTCACCCCGCTACCCCAGAACAGATTGGCACGCTGCTGCACAGGCCACCTTGAAACTAATGCAACAAGGGACAGAGTACATTTCTGGAGGGGTACTGTTGATGCCAACTGGTGACGGGGTGACATTGCTATGTTTTCCTGATTTGCTGGTCAAACAGCCGGGACGTTCTAATTTTGGTGATTGGATCTATGTTCCCACCACCATTAAGCTCAGCAAACGGCCCAAGCCAGAGTATAAAATCCTTACCGCTTTTCGTGCTCAGCTGTTAGCAGCAGTACAAGGACAGTGGCCGACCACTGCCTCATTAATTTTGCGTAACCAAAAGTCCTACACCGTGGTAATAGAACGATGGGTACCACTGATGGAACAACTGCTATCGGAATGTATTGAGACTCTATTGCAGCGACAAGAACCAGAGGTGTTCATTTCCCGTCAGCGGTGTAGTCTTTGCTGTTGGTATCACAGTTGTTATGCGATCGCTAAATCTGTAGAGCACATTTCCCTATTGCCTGGAGTAACACCCAGCCGCTATCGGGATTTGAAGGCTTTGGGAGTAACCACAATCGAATCCTTAGCCACGTCCACAATTAGTGAATTAGAGCCAAGCTTTGGTAGCTTAGTAGCTTTCCAGCTGGTGCAGCAAGCCCAATCTCAGGTACAAAACCGGGTGCTGCTCTATCCCAAACACTACTTTAGTATACTTCAATACGAACAACTAGAGCGAGGGAATGGTAATGCCAAAATCTCGGCAGACCTCCCGCATCAAGACTCTTTACCAACAGCATCTGTTGAGCTTTATTTTGATATTGAAGCACAGCCTGATTTGCCCCTGGAGTATTTGCTAGGGGTGTTGGTGATTGATCGACGCACTGAAACTGAGACCTTCCATAACCTATTCGCAGAACATTCTTGGCAAGAAGGATTCATCTGGCTACAATTTCTAGACTTAGTTGAGCGTTATCCAGATGCCCCAATCTTCCATTTTTCCAAGTATGAAGTTGATACGGTCAAGCGCTTAGCAACCCTTTACCAAACTCCACGACATATAGTTAGACCCCTGCTAGATCGTTTCGTGGATGTTCATCAAATAGTTATTGATACTGTGACCATGCCAGTGGAGAGTTATTCTCTGAAAAATCTGGCTAGATGGTTGGGGTTTGAGTGGCGCGATCCGGATATGACTGGCTCCGAATGTGTGTGTTTGTATGACCAGTGGTTAAAAACAGGCAATCACTCTATTCTCGAAATTATCCAGCGCTACAATGAAGATGACTGCCGCGCTACATATCACCTCAAGCAGTGGCTAGTCAACTTTTTGTCCAACACTTTGCCCAACACTTTGCCCAATACTATTAACTTTCAAAACTTAGCATGAAGTTATGCAACAATTTCTTAAGTTATTAGCTTTTGTGCTCTAGCTTACACACACAATGTATAGCTAGATGCTAAATTAAATCTAAAGGGGGCTTTCGCCATCATTGGATGGAGGGGAGCCCTCTCTATAATTTTTAGAGGTCTGGTATTGAGAGGTCTGGAAATTATTGAAGTCTAGAATTTCTTTTATAACAGGTGATTAATATGCTTCCACTTTTTCTAATTCTTCTGGTAACTGCCCTAGGGAGCATCTTGATATCTTGGAGAGTCTCTCACGAAATCCCTCGCCTATTGGGAGTAGGCAGTACCATTGTCTGTCTAATATTTGGTTTTGCTATGGCACCTTGGCCAGTACAGGTTTTGATGCTCCTATTAATTCTTAGCCTGGAACGATTTTATCCATTCAGCAGAACAGCTTCAGAGGCAATCTTAATCTCAAAAGTCTCCAATACCAACACAGAACGGTGATTCTGCCATAGCAATAGCAGTAAATAAGGTTTTTTTTTGGTCTTGAAAAAACAATAGTGAGCCCTAGGGTGCGTGATTAGCCCACCCTATTGCGTTAGCGCTGGGATAGGTTATACTGGTTCCAGCCATAAACTGAGCCTTCGGTCATTGGTCGAGGGTAAGCTCAAGGCAAATCGGCTGAGAGCTCAGAGTCTAAGGTGACTGCTCAAAGTATTTTTCGGTTTTTTTAAAAAAAAGCCTTGACAAATACACCAGTCATACATAATAATAGTAAATGGCTCGGAGATTGGGACTGTAGTTCAATTGGTTAGAGCACCGCCCTGTCACGGCGGAAGTTGCGGGTTCGAGCCCCGTCAGTCCCGTAGAAAAAATGTAGGATACTATCGACTCCTCCTAAAGATGATCCTAAACATGATCTAGCTAAGAGTAGTTGATTGTTGCAGGTACAATAGAGACGAAAAGACAATAGTAATTAGGTTCTTAGCAATCAGCTGTGACAGTTAGAGTCCGTATTGCCCCAAGTCCAACCGGAAATTTACACATTGGTACCGCTAGAACCGCTGTATTTAACTGGCTATTTGCCCGTCGCCACAGCGGTAAGTTTATTCTGCGCATTGAAGACACCGATCAAACGCGATCGCGAGAGGAATATACCCAAAACATCCTCGATGGTTTAAGTTGGCTGGGACTGGAGTGGGACGAAGGACCATTTTTCCAATCCCAACGTCTTGACCTTTATAGTGCTGCTATTCAACAACTCTTAGACCAGGGATTGGCTTATCGCTGCTACACCACAGCTGAGGAACTAGAACAACTGCGGGAAGCTCAAAAGGCTAGAAAAGAAGCCCCCCGCTATGACAATCGCCATCGCAATTTGACACCAGAACAACAAGCAGCATTTGAGGCGGAAGGGCGCAAGCCGGTGATCCGCTTTATGATTGATAATGACCGCGAGATTGTCTGGAATGATCTAGTCCGAGGTAAAGTCACCTGGAAAGGCAGTGACCTTGGGGGTGATATGGTGATTGCTAGGGCATCTCAAGAGAATGAGATCGGTCAGCCTCTGTACAACCTAGCTGTGGTGGTGGATGACATTGATATGCATATTACCCATGTCATTCGCGGTGAAGACCATATTGCTAATACTGCTAAACAGATTTTGCTCTATGAAGCCCTAGGGAGTGTAGTCCCAGAATTTTCCCATACACCTCTGATTCTTAACCATGAGGGACGGAAGCTATCCAAGCGCGATGGTGTAACCTCTATTTTTGACTTCAAAGCCATGGGCTTTACCCCTGAGGCGATGGTTAATTATATGACATTGCTGGGATGGTCTCCCCCTGACTCTACTCAGGAAATCTTTACTTTGGCTCAAGCCGCTCAAAAGTTCGGTTTTGAACGGGTGAACCCAGCTGGGGCAAAGTTTGACTGGGCTAAGCTGGATTGGATTAATAGTCAATATATCCACCAGATGAGTGCATCTGAGTTAGTGGACTTGCTAATCCCCTACTGGGAAAGTGCTGGCTACAACTGTGATTCTGTGGAAAATCGCCCTTGGTTGGAACGGTTGACTGCCATGATTGGGCCAAGTTTGACTCGCTTGCCAGAAGCCGTAGATATGACTCGGATGTTCTTTACTGAGTCAGTTGAGTACACTGAGCAGGCAGTAGAGCAGCTCAAAAAAGCTGGTGCTAGTGAGGTGGTGCAAGCTATTCTTGACCAACTCGGTAATTACCAACAGCTGAGTCCAGAGGAAGCTAAGCAGATTATTAACCAAGTCACAAAAGCGCAAAAGGTCAAGAAAGGATTGGTTATGCGATCGCTTCGTGCTGCACTAACTGGGGATGTCAATGGTCCTGATTTGATCGAATCCTGGGTACTGCTTCATCAGCGGGGGTTTGACCAAACTCGCTTGAAGGAGTCATTGCTTCAGGTGGCATGATCCCAACCGATAGGTAACTGATGGGTTACCGATTGGTAACCCGTTTCTGATCCTGTTTGGGTCAATTCTTTTACCCTGAGCCGAAGTTACCTTGTCCAAAGTTCCCGACAACCCACTAATAAATTTTGGCTGTTCCATGAAAACTTTCAAGGGAGTAAGCCAAACTTATTCTAACTCTGAGGTCGAAAAATCTAATGAATTAAAAAGCTAAATTAATTTTAGATTTAACGAGATATATTTAAGCTCTTGACTGAGATAATCTGCCCACAAATTAGGTTTGATATGATACACAGACAGTAGTGCGATCGGACGAACAATTATTCGCAGACGTACTCCTTATAAAGCGAATTGTATTTACAAGGAGAGTCATCATCGCCATAGTAAACACTAGTCCAAAACGGACTGTCTTCTATGAATAAATGGCAATTCCTCACGTCATAAAGCCTCAGATATTCAGGCTTGTTTGTTTCCACCATATTTTGGAGTTTAAAACAGCGAGCAGCTGTTTTAAGTTCAACAGATTTGAGTGCGTTCCGCTCTTTTTCTAAAACCGAGTCACATTCTTTCACATCTTTACCCTGACTCACTCGACTGTAAAAACACTGAGCCAGACTTTCTTCAGTCTGACTTTCTTCAGTCTGACTTTCTTCAGCCAGACTTACTTCAGGCAAACTTTCTTCAACCAGTGCTTGTGCTTGACCGGGGGCAACGCCCTCAGCGACGGCGATACCCAACAATAGCGTGCTAGAGACCATCAGGATTCCTGACAGCAGCAAGGAAAAAAGACGTTTCATCAAATACTTCCTTTTTTTTTATTAAGCCAATATGATTTTATCACAACCGTTTGCCTTAGTTGCAGCACAGTAAAACTTATGTGTATCTAGCGCTACTGTTATACTAATTGGGTAAAACTCAGATGTTGCACCAAAAAAAGTGGCGGTGATAAGAAACGGCTGAAGTGATTGTGGTTAGGGGATTATAGGCCGTTTTTTATCATAGCTAGAGACAACTAATCAAATACCTTTAAACATTCTCTGTATTCCCTATAGTTTGGGTAAAAAAAATTAGTTCACGCTTAGAAGATGTATGTTTTACCTCACGGGGTGACTACATAAGACTCCCATGCCTCGTTCCCTGTCAGAATGCACCCAATTGATTGAGAGGTTTCACTAGACGTATTACCCATCAATTATCCTGCGGTGATTGGGGTTATTCTGAGAGTATCTAAAGGAACTAAAAACTCACCTTTTTGGAGCTTAATATTCAGGGCATCAAGGACAAACCAAAAATCTATAAGGCTCGCTGTTTGGTAGTCTTTATCTTCATATTATATAATTTTTCCCTCGGTTAAACCAGCGATATACGCCAGTTGTTTTTGGCTTATATTAGCAGCTATTCGAGCTTTGATAATAAGTTGTGGTAAATTGTTAATATCATCAAGCTTCAGAACAATTGGAGTACGATCGTCATGGTTGATGAGGGTTTCGTATTCAGCAACTTCGGCTTTTAAAGCATTAAGATGACTTTGTAATGAATCGCGCTTAATCTTCCACCAACAATCATTTTTTTTGATATCTTCATCTTGAGCGTCATAAACAGATAAGTCAGATTCAAATTGACGAACTAATTCTTGGCTGTAGTCATACTGTCTTTGATTTTTAATCATGCTTCCCACCTCAATAAATCTATAGCAATAATTCCTTTGGCGTTTTTATCCGTATCCTTTTGAAAAAATTATAGGGAGTTCATTTCGTAAATGCCCACTGGCTGCTCTGAAGGAAAAATCTCACCTTTATAGATAGCTTTTTGTGCATCGCGGTCGATAGGATTGAGTAATCTGGGTGCATGAGTAAGGAGATAATTTACATCCACATCTTCTGTATCCCAACATGCATCATAATCATTTGGTCTGGGCTTACTTGTGACAAAACTGCCATTGATATAAATGGTTCTACATCCCGCTGCCTTTAATTGCTCCATTGCTTTTTTGAGTCCTTCTATCTGGCGTAACCGCGTTACGTTAGTACCAAAACGCTCTTGAAATTATAGCCATGTAGTCCAATGTATGCCAGGTGGTAGGTTTCCTTTTTCATCAAAACCGGGTATTGTCATTTTAACGCAAAGCCAATATTCGACATCTTTTAATCACAGATGATAGAATAATTTTCCGACTGGCGGAGAATAGTTGCTAACTCTTCAATCCTTCGGCTTTGGAATAAGGTGGCTATGGGGAGATTGTTCCCTAACTGCTGCTGAATTTGATTAATAAGGGCGAACTGCTAAAAGGGGAGAGGGAGTAGCTCACAGGGGAACTGGTCTGGTTTTCCCGCAGATGAGCAATATACCTAATACTGGCTGAAAGCACTGCACTCTAAACCCTTGTATAGACTGTGCTTTATTTTTTTATGGCTGAAGGGACTTTGGTTACCTCTGGGGCGTTGCTTATCCAAGGAATGGTTTTCTTTTTATTATACCATTCCTTGAAGCAGCAACGCCCCTTTTTATAGCACAAAATTATACTAGCTTTACATACCAATAATTCCAGGCTATTTCCTCGCCCCTTCAGGAGAAACGCTCTATTTGAACTAGATGCCAAATTGCTCTTTAATACCTTGGATAAAGGTCTTATCATCCAATTCTTTTCGATTAGCTACCATCATCCTGGCATCTTCGCCAGCAGTATATCGCAATTTATCAGTGCCGTCTGTTGCTGCTTTATAAATCACGTTAGCGACAACAATAGGCTCAGAAGCCTGCTCAGCCAAAGATTCCATCGAATTGAACAGCTTACCAATTAATTCTTGATACTCAGTTAGGCTTTCATCGTTGCTCATATCAAGAGAGCGACCAGCAAAATCCGTGTTAATCACTCCTGGTTCAACAATTTTAACTTTGCAGCCAATTGCCTCCATTTCAAAACTCAGACCTTCGGAAATCCCCTCAACAGCAAATTTAGTCCCGTTATATAATGAAAATAATGGAAAGGTCATTTTGCCACCAATCGATGAAATATTAATCAAAATACCATCTTTATTTTGTATGAAATGGGGGATAATTTATTTTGTTACATCCAATAGACCAATAACATTAACATCAAATTGTCTTATTATATTTTCCCTGGGGGTTGCTTCTAAAGGGCCAAAAGCACCATAACCAGCATTGTTGACCAAAACATCTATTTTGCCGAATTTTTCAATGCCTAGCTGAACGGCTTTTGTAATTGAATCTTGGTCTAAAACATCTAGTCTTGTCACCAACACATTATCAAGGGTGGTTAGTTCTGTTTCCTTTTCTGGAGTTCTCATGGTCGCAACCACGTTCCAACCCTTTTCCTGGAACAATTTTGCAGTTGCTTTTCCAATACCGCTGCTTGCTCCTGTGATTAAAATTGTCTTACTCATTTTGGATTAAAACTAATTTTGATGATTTGACTATGACAATTCAAGCTTGAATGTCGATTCAGTTTCATTTTCTACTAAAGAAGCGGTAAATTTCACTAGCAAGTTACGCAAAACTAGATGCAAAGTGCGCCAATAAAGAATTAACCTTATGTAACAAAAAGGGAAAAGATGACTGTTGTAAAAAAACAGATAATGTATAAGGTACTCCCGACTCCCGACTCCCGACTCCCGACTCCCGACTCCCGACTCCCTAAAACCTAGAACGAAAGTACCTCACCCACTTGAAAACTGCTCTAGCTCACGCGCTAACTACTACTTCTCCTACAGGATGAGCCACACAAGTCAAAATCATACCTTCGTTCCGTTCATCCTCTTCGAGAGCATCAGGTTCCTCGTCATACTCTACTTTCCCTTTTAAAAGCTTTTGCTTACAAGCACCACAGGCTCCCATGCGGCAACCGCTGGGTAATGCCAATCCTTCTTGTTCCGCCACATCTAGGATCACATCCTCTGGATCACAGGTGACTTTTTTCCCAGACTTAGCAAAGACTATAGTCGGTTCATTAGAGGTTGACGGTGATTTAACTAATTGCAGTTTAGGACGATCTTCTGCTTTGACTGGTTCAGTAGTCTGTTCTACTGCTTTGGGTTTTGAGGGCTTTTTGCCACCAAAACTCTCTTCATAGTAGTTCTCCATCGGGAAGTCTAGACCGGCTAGCATGGCTTTCACCCCTGCCATAAAGGGATTCGGACCACAGACATAAACAATGCGATCGCGAAAATCAGGAGCCATCTCTTGCACCATGGTTTGATTAAGTCTTCCGGTATAACCCCACCAAGCTTGGTCGAGTTCTGGACGAGTCGTGGTAATAGCAGGCTTAAAGTTAGGGTACAAAGCCGCCATCAACTCTAATTTCTGACGGAAGATGATATCTTTTGGGCTACGAGCGCTGTGGACAAAGACCACATCCACATCAGCCCCAATGTCACAAAGCCACTCAGACATGGACATCATCGGAGTCATCCCGCTACCTGCTGAGATGAACAGCAGTTTATTAGCAGAATGGTCAGCACAGGTAAATTTCCCCATTGGGCCATTTAATCTCACCTCGGACCCAACTTTGATGTTGTCGTGCAACCAGTTAGACACCAAACCCGCTGGAACATCAGGAGTATCGGCTGGTGCTGGAACTCGCTTGACAGTAATTTCCAAAGTATAAGGACGTGAGGGGGCCGAAGAGATGGAGTAGGAACGCTTCACTGGTTTGCCATCAATCTCCAAATCCAGAGTGACAAACTGACCTGGCTTGTAGCTGAACAACATTGGCGGGTCGGCGACAAAGCGAAAGGTCTTGACATCATGGGTCTGATCAATGATCTGCACACAGCGGACAGTAATCTCACCCTTAGTCCACCGCTTCATCCCAGTGCTATTGTCATCTACCACTAGGTTCTGTTCCTGGTTAGAATCATACTGCTGTAGTTCTTTGACCAGCAGGACAAAGTCACCGATGCGGATAATATCCTGTTCCCTCAGGAGCCAGTTCTGGTTAACATCTATCTCCTCATTATTGATCCGAGAGCCATCGGTGCTACCGAGGTCAGCAAAGTAATACTGTCCCCCAAGGCATAGGATTCTGGCATGTACACGACTCACTAGAGGACTATCCAGAAGTAGGTCACAACTCGGGTGACGACCAATCATATACTCACCTTGAATCCCAGTTTTCGGTTTCAGGGTTTTTTCCTGTAACTCGTTGGTTTGAGAGTTGATAAGTATAGTTTTTAGCATGTTTCGTGTTACTCCAGATTACCGCAATCATCGGTCAATTGTGTCAATTACTCAGGACTTACCCATAAACTCTGCCGCTAGGGTGCGTTGATAACACACCATACTATATAAGTGCGTTTGCGTTTGTTACCCAATTTGGCATAAGTCCTGGTAATGAACTATCAGAGGATGATGTATGCTAACTTGACACTTGAATTAACACTTTATTCCAGCATCATACTTAGTACCTTGACCTCTCCCAAAAGTTCACTGTTGGACACATAGCTATATACTTCTCAGGCTTTTGGTAATTTTTTATGCAACAGCATTTTATGACAGCTCCATGCTTACCTTGGCATCGCGATCAAGATTATTTCGCCGCTGAAACTTTTGATATCATATAACGTCTGTAGTAGTCAGCCAGAAGCTAGGGCATTTGATCATCCTAGCTGTTCAGACTATTGATGTGTTGAGGAAGATTGATCTCCATGAAATATCCGATGCGAGTGTTATTATCACTCTTAACCCTATGTACTATTGGCTTAGGAACCGATAACGTATCTGCTCAATCGAATCGATGTGGCCAGATTCGTGCTGTGCGTCGCTTGGCGATTAGCGAAAACTTAGATAGCGATAATCTGGCTACCCTAGAATATAAGTACTGTGGACAGAGTAACCGACGTTCATCAAGTATTCAGTCACCACGAAATTCCTCTCAAGATTGCTTCGACCTGACTGTCATGGCAAAACTAGCCAGCATGACACAAGAGGGAAGAAGCTTTTTGGGTACGATTGAAAGTTTACAGCAAGTTATATGCAATGGTCCTAGCCAAGGTCAGAGGTCTTCGTTAGAGTGGCCAAATGGGGAAACTGCCAAATCAGGGTCAAAATGGAAGTATCCCAACGGAACGACTGCCAAATTCGGGTCAAAATGGAAGTATACTAACGGAACGACTGCTAAAGTCGGGTCACAATGGAAGTATCCCAACGGAAAGACTGCCAAATTCGGGTCATCAGGTTCGTGGAAGTATCCTAACGGTCAGACTGCCCAATTGGGGTCACGTTGGTATACCCCTAAGGGTAGGACTACTTCAGTGGATAGTTTACTGAGCCAGGGTTGTAGTATAGTTGGCACCACAGAATGCGATCGCATCCTCACACACATCAACCGCTCTGACCGGAACAGCTATAGCCTGAACCGCTATGACCCGAACCGCTATGAAACCGAGAGCAGAGACAATTTCTTGCGGGATTTGTCAATCATGCAAATTCTTGACAGGCTGACTAGAGTAGCTGATTAAGCCTCAGGGGGTAACAAGCAGCTTTTTAGCTCCTAAGGGTTTGAGTTCCTAGCCACTGGGTGTAGGGTTTACTGAATAATTAAGCCCACCTACTTAAAACCCTAGACTAGATTTATTGAGAACTGCTATAAGTCCCTAAACATAACTTTTGATAGCTAATAACTGACAGCTCAATCCTTAAAATTGAATCGCGACCAAGATTATTTCAATGGTGAAACTTTTGATATCATCCAACGTCTGTAGTAGTCAGTGAGAAGTCAGGGTCTTTGATAATCTTGGCTGTTCAGACTATTGATATGTTGAGGAAGATTCATCTCCATGAAATATCCGATTCGAGTGTTATTATCACTCTTAACCCTATGTACTATTGGCTTAGGAACCAATAACCTATCTGCACCAGTAGGCGCTTATGAGGAAAAACCCCAAGACAGCGCTACCTCTAAATCTAATCAATGTAGCGAGATTCGTGCTGTCCGTCGCTTGGCGATTCGCGAAAATTTAGATAGCGATAATCTGGCTACCCTAGAATATAAATACTGTAGACAGAGTAACCGACGTTCATCAAGTAGACAGAGTAATCAACGTAATCGACGTAATAGACGTTCATCAAGTATTGAGTCACTACTAAATTCTTCTCAAGATTGCTTCGACCTGACCGTCATGGCCGAACTAGCCAGCATGACAGAAAAGGGAAGAAAGTTTGTGAGTACAATTAGAGGTTTACAGCAAGTTACCTGTAAACGTTCTAGGCAAGGTCAGAGGTCTTCGTTATACTGGCCAAATGGCGAAACAGCCAAATGGGCGTCAAATTGGTATTATCCCAACGGTCAGCAGCTCAAATGGTCACATTGGTATTATTATCCCGACGGAAAGACTGCCAAATCGGGGTCAGATTGGGATTATCCCAACGGTCAGGATGCCAAATGGGCGTCAAATTGGTATACTCCTAAGGGTAGAACTACTTCAGTAGATAGTTTACTGAGCCAGGCTTGTAGTATAGTTAGCAGCAAAGAATGCGATCGCATCCTCACATACATCAACCGCTTTGACCAGAATCGCTCTAACCGAAACCGCAGAAGCACTTTATGGCGGAATCTGGCAATCGTAAAACTTTCTTGGCAGACTTACCAGCAGACTAACCAGAGTAAGTAAGTGAACCTCAGGGGGTAACAAGCAGCCTTTTTAGCTCCTAAGGGTGTCGGGACCGACCTTGTTACTTGGTCTGGGGTGTAGTGAATAATTGCACCCGTAATTAAAACCCTAGGTCAGCGGTCAGCAGTCAGCAGTCAGTGGTCAGCTATCATGGTCATTTTATTCAAAAACACCGATCTAGTAGCGTGGCACAGGCTTCTAGCCTGTGACCTAACCCATAAGCTGAACGCGCACGCGTGCCCGTAGCGCATAAGCTGATAGCTGATAGCTGATAGCTTATAGCTGATAACTGATAGCTGATGACTGATAGCTGATAGCTAATGACTGATAGCTGATGGCTGATAGCTGATAGCTTACTTAATTAAGATGTAAGATCGCTATAGGCTCTATGGCCATGTGTGTGAGGATTTCTCTAAATGCGAGTTTTATTACTGTATCCCTTATTTCCCAAAACGTTTTGGTCTTATGACAAAATCCTTGAATTAGTTAATCGCAAAGTTTTATTGCCACCCTTAGGTCTAATTACTGTTGCTGCATTATTACCTCAAGACTGGGAATTTAAACTGGTTGACCGCAATATCCGAGACGTAACCGAAGCAGAATTTGAATGGGCAGAGCTGGTGATAATCTCAGCGATGATTGTCCAAAAAACCGATGCCCTAAACCAAATTAAGGAAGCCAAACGACGTGGTAAATTAGTGGCATTTGGGGGACCTTATCCTACCTCTTTACCCGAAGAAGCAAAGAAGGCAGGGGTGGATTTTCTAATCCTAGATGAAGGAGAAATCACCCTACCTATGTTTGTAGAAGCTTTAAAGCGAGGGGAAACTAGTGGAACGTTTCGCACTACAGAGAAACCCGATGTCACTCAAACCCCGATTCCCCGCTATGATTTGTTAGAGCTTGATGCCTATGATTCAATGTCAGTACAGTTTTCGCGGGGATGTCCTTTTCAGTGCGAGTTCTGTGACATCATTGTTCTCTATGGCCGCAAATCTAGAACAAAGGAACCAGCCCAGCTTCTCAAGGAATTGGATTATCTCTATGAATTAGGCTGGCGGCGTGGTATCTTTATGGTGGATGACAACTTTATTGGGAATAAGCGTAACGTTAAACTACTTCTGAAAGAGCTAAAAGTATGGCAAAAAGACCATCACTATCCCTTCCGATTTAATACTGAGGCATCTGTAGACCTAGCTGCGGATTCAGAATTGATGGACTTGATGGTAGAGTCTAACTTTGATGCTGTCTTTTTAGGAATTGAAACACCGGACGAAGAAAGCCTTAAACTAACCAAAAAATTCCAAAACACTCGCAGCTCTCTAACGGATGATGTAGATAAAATAATCCGTGCGGGATTACGACCAATGGCAGGGTTTATTATTGGTTTTGATGGAGAGAAACAAGGAGCCGGTTCCCGTATTATTAGTTTTGTTGAACAGGCTGCTATCCCTACAGCCATGTTTGGTATGTTACAAGCGTTACCCAATACTGCTCTATGGAATCGTTTAGAAAAAGAAGGGCGTTTGCGAGATAACACAAAAAAAGATATCAATCAAACCACCCTAATGAACTTTGTTCCTACTCGTCCCATTGAGGAGATTGCTCAAGAATACATCGAAGCATTCTGGACGCTATACGAACCTGAGCGCTATATAGACCGTGCCTATCAATGTTTTTTAAAGCTTGGCCCCCCTAAATGCAAAGCCCCATTCAAAATGCCGGATTTAGTAGATTTGAAAGCTCTGGGGACTGTAATTTGGCGGCAAGGGTTTAAGCGCAGTACTCGCTGGAAATTCTGGCATCATTTATTTGGTATTTTCAGGCATAATCCAGGTGTGTGGGAACATTACCTTACTCTATGCGCTCACAACGAACACTTTCTTGAATATCGTCAAATTGTCCGGGATGAAATTGAAAGACAGTTAGTTGATACTAATCCTAAGTTGATGGATAAAGAATTAATATAAATCTAGCAATTATCAGCAACTTTTTAGGGAAATTAGTTATCCTTTTAAGGGAAAAGGCATGCAAAAGGGAATAGGGAGTAGCGTTGTATCGCTATTCCCTTTTGCATGCCTTTTCCCTTAAAAGANTAATTTATCAAAATTGTGTAAAGTCAAGACATCTATTCAGAATTACAAGACAATTTTCGCGTCTAAATATATCAACAAGACCCCTAGAGGGTCTGGGAGATAAGATCTCGGTATGCCCTACTCAATGGTTTTGGTCTGGCTCAATTTTCTCATAGAAACTGTCCCAATTAGCGATACAGATAGAGCAATGAGTGGTACCTATGACCTACAGTTAGTTGTTCTATCCATTGCTATCGCCTCGATTGTGACCTATACGGTGCTCATTCTAGCTAGACAAGTAAAAACCTCACAAAAGAGTAACCGTAAAGGTTGGCTGATTGGTGGGGCAATGATCATGGGAGTTGGGATTTGGTCAATACACTTTTTGGGAATGCTAGCATTCCGGTTCCCAATCCCCATCACTTATGATATGCCGATGGTACTGCTTTCTTACTGGGTAGCAGTGCTAATATCTGGTGCCGTACTCTATAGTGTCAGCCGCATCACCAACCTCAGACATTTAATGGTGGGCAGTGTGGTAATGGGATTAGCGATCGCATCCGTACCCTACCTGCTGATCGCTGCCATGGGAATACCAAGGCTGATTCACTACAACCTCCTTTTAGTTGCCCTATCCGTTGTTATAGCCAGCTTGACATCCTTTTTCATCTTGTGGCTATCCTTTGATTTGGGGGTAGGAACTAGAAAAGTCCTTAATTGGTGGAAGCTTTGCTGGGCAGTGATCCTGGGATTAGCCATTACCTCTGTACACTATACAACCATGATGGCAGCCAAGTTCCCCGTTACTCCACCATTAGACACTGGGTTTTCTCCAACATTAAATACTTCGGTAGTAACAAGCACAATCGGGATAACTAACCTAATCATCTTCAGCCTCACCTTACTTGCCTCATATTACGAGCAGAAAACGAGTAAAGCACTGCAAGCTCTTAGACAAGAAGCATTGCAAGAGAGCGAAAGGCTATTCCGAACCGTGATTCGAGAAATGCAGGTCGGGGTATTGCTATTCGAGGCAAAAACCGAATTCATGCTCTTTAATCAAGCGGCTCTGGATATACTGGGCTTCACCGAAAGTGAATTGTTGGATAAAAGTCCTTTTGGTTCGGATTGGACTATCATTCACGAAGACACCACTCCATTCCCTACTGAAAGTCGTCCTATCCAACAGGCAATTAGCACCCATAAACTGGTAAGAAATGTGGTTATGGGTGTCCACAATCAAGCGACTAAAGATTGGGTATGGTTACTAGTGAATGCAGATCCCCAGGTGGGGGTGGATGGGTTAGTAGAGCAAGTCATTTGTACCTTTAGTGATATCACCAATCGCAAGCGAGCCGAGGAAGCGCTGCGGCAAGCTGAAGCGAATTACCGTAGCATTTTTGAGAATTCAGTAGAGGGCATCTATCAGATTACACCCGATGGGCGCTTTATTAGTGCCAATCCAGCCTTAGCGCGAATCTATGGCTATTCTTCCCCAGAAGAACTAGTGGAGTCGATTACGAACGTCTCAAAACAAATTTATCTGGACACTGAGGCTCGTAACGAGTTTACTAACAGAATCGCGGAAAATGGTGCTGTATCATCCATTGAGGCTCAGGCTTATCGCAAAGATGGTAGTGTAATCTCGATTTTGGAAAATGTGCGCCCTGTCCGAGACACTAATGGAAATTTGCTCTACTACGAAGGCTCTGTTGAAGACATTACCGAACGCAAGCGAGTTGAACTGGCCTTGCTGGAGAGAGAGGAGCAGTATCGGTCAGTGGTGGAAAATGTGCAAGAGGTTATTTTCCAAACCGATGGGCTTGGGGTGTTGACCTTTCTCAATCCAACTTGGACAGAAATGACGGGCTTTTCTGTAGCAGATAGCATTGGTACTAACTTTATTGATTATCTCCATCCTGATGATCGTCAAACTAACATAGAACTGTTTCAATCCCTAATTACCCACAAACAGGAGTATTATCAGCAGGAACTAAGGTATATTACCAAGGATGGGGGCTCAGGCTGGCTCGAAATTCATGCCCAATTAACCCTAGATCCTGACAATAGTATCACAGGGACTTCTGGCACTATCCAAGATATTACAAATCGTAAATTAACCGAGTCACATCTGAAAGAAAGTGAAAAACAACTGCGTCAAGTTATTGATTTAGTGCCTCATTTCATTTACGCCAAGAACCGAGATGGAGAGTTTTTTCTAGCCAACAAAGCAGTTGCGGAAGCTTATGGTACGACAGTAGATGAGTTACTATACCATCGGGACGAAGATTTTGCTCAATCGTTCCTAAAATCCTTCGAGTTTAGAGAGGCGGATTTGCAGGTATTGGAAAGTGGAGAACCGACACACCTTCCAGAAGAGACGATCATCTATCCCGATGGAGAAAAGCGTATCATCCAAACTACCAAAATTCCCTTCTCCTTAGCAATTTCCCACATGCCAGCGGTATTAAGTGTATCGATTGATATATCTGAGCAAAAGCAAGCCGAGCAAGCATTACACCAGCAACTGACTCGTGTAATGCTACTCAAACAGGTGACCCAAGAAATCCGCCAAAGTTTAAAAACTAAACAAATTTTTCAGACCACCGCCACACAAATTGGTCAAGTGTTTCAGGTCAATCGTTGCACCATTCATACCTATGTTTCCCAACCCTATCCTCGCATTCCTACAGTTGCTGAGTATTTAGAAAAGGGTTATCTATCCATACTGGATTTAGAAATTCCGATTCTGGGGAATCCTTATTTAGAGCAGTTGTTAGTCCAAGACCGAGCCATCAGTTCCCCTAATGTTTACGAAGACCCCCTTCTGAAACCGATGATCCCAATATGTCGGCAGATTGGAGTCAAATCCATGTTGGTAATTCGTACTTCCTATCAGGGGGAACCGAATGGTGTGATTGGAATACATCAGTGTGATGAATTTCGTCAGTGGAGTCTGGATGAAATTGAGTTACTCGAAGCCGTGGCTGACCAAGTAGGGATTGCTATTGCTCAGGCTCACCTGCTTGAGCAAGAAACCCGCCAACGAGAGCAATTGACTGAGCAAAATTTTGCCCTAGAGCAAGCTAGAAGAACTGCCGAAGCGGCCACTCAGGCAAAAAGCGAATTTCTGGCAACCATGAGCCATGAAATCCGCACTCCTATGAATGCTGTGATTGGCATGACGGGTTTGCTACTGGATACAGACCTAACCTCCCAACAAAGAGACTTTGTGGAAACGATCCGCAATAGTGGGGATAGTTTACTCACCATCATTAATGATATTTTGGATTTTTCCAAAATTGAGTCTGGAAAGCTGGAGTTAGAAGAACAACCGTTTAATTTGATCACTTGCATTGAGGAATCCCTAGATTTGTTGGCGGCAAAAGCAGCTGAGAAAAAATTGGAGTTAGCCTATCTATTCCATCCCAACACTCCACCCATGATTGTGGGAGATGTGACTCGGCTGCGCCAAATTCTAGTCAATTTGTTGGGGAATGCGATTAAATTTACCCATATCGGGGAAGTGTTAGTTTCTGTAACTGCCCGAGAACTTAGCATAGGGGAATCGGTTGATAGCAAAGAAACAGAACAAAGCATTACTGCTAGCCACTCCTACCCGTTGGCGTCTGGTTCTGACTACGGAAAACATTACTCTTTGAGTTTCCCTACTCTACCCAATGGAAACTACTACACTCTACAAGGAGGATTTGACCAGACGGGCTATATTAACGGCTATATTAACGGGGTCAGGGGAGCGAACGGAACACAGAACAATACGAGAGACAACACCAGAGTATTTTTACCGCCTCAGCCCCAGATTTCTTCCCGCAACCCTAACACCACCAGATTTTGTCCTCCTTCCACCCAATCTTCAATCTACGAAATCCAATTTGTGGTCAAGGATACTGGCATCGGCATTCCTGAGGATCGGATCGACCGCCTGTTCCAGTCCTTCTCTCAGGTGGATTCCTCCACATCTCGCCAATATGGAGGCACAGGTCTTGGTCTGGCCATTTGTCAACGGCTCACCACCATGATGGGTGGCAAGATTTGGGTAGAGAGTCAAGTTGGTCAAGGCTCTAAATTTTATTTCACTGTATTGGCTAAACAGCCTGATCCGCTCGAGGAACCTAACCTGCCAGTATCTCAGCCATTGTTAGAAGGAAAGCGGCTGCTGATTGTGGATGATAGTGCGACCAACCGCACGATTATCTCCGAGCAAGCCAAGTCTTGGGGTATGTTTACCCAGACAGCAGCATCAGGTAGAGAAGCTCTCGATTGGCTCAGTCAGGGGGATAAATTTGACATTGCCATTCTGGATGGGTTTATGCCTGAGATGGATGGTTTTACCCTAGCAACGAAAATCCGCCAGCAGTCTGAGGGTCAAGCCTTGCCCTTGGTAATGCTCAGCTCAATGAGTCAATCAGATACAAAGCATCATCAGAGTCAGCTAGATATTGCAGCTGTTTTAAACAAGCCTATTAAGCAATCTCAGCTTTACGATGTTTTGACCCAGGTGATGAGCGGACAGCCGATCAAGATTAAGCGCACACCTGCTCAACACCTAAAACTTGACACCGAAATGGCGCAAAAGCATCCTTTGCGGATTTTGTTGGCTGAAGATAATATCGTTAACCAGCAGTTAGCCCTGCAATTGTTGAAACGGATGGGGTACCGGGCTGATGTCGCGGGTAATGGATTAGAAGTACTCCAAGCTCTTAGTCGTCAGCCCTATGACCTGGTTTTGATGGATGTCCAGATGCCGGAAATGGATGGCTTAACTGCGACGCAACGGATTTGTGAACAATGGCCAGCTCATTCACGCCCCTGGATTATTGCCATGACTGCTAATGCCATGGAAGGGGATCGACAAATGTGCCTGAGTGCAGGAATGGATGATTACATTAGTAAGCCGATCCAGGTACCAGAGTTAGTCCGTGCCTTGAGTCAAGGTCGGCACCATCGTGAACTTACCAAGCCAGTAGTAGCTGATCAAGCTGTTGACTTTTCGGTTTTGCAATCCTTGCTCGACAGTATCGGAAAAGGGGGGGCGGAATGCTTGCTTGGTTTGATTGAAATTTACTTAAAAGATACTCCGAGGTTAGTAAAAAACATGGCTCAAGCAATTATTGAAGAAGATCCAAAAGCCATGGAAATTGCGGCTCACACATTAAAGTCTAGTAGCGCTACCCTAGGGGGGATAAATCTCTCCAAACTGTGTCAGAAACTGGAAAGTCTGGGGAGGTCGGACACTATCACTGGAGCAGCGGAAATTTTTGCCCAGCTTGAGTCTGAATACCAAAAAGTCAGAGCAGGACTGACCGAGAGTGCTAAGAAAATTCAACAACAATCCTTGAGCCCAGTGCTCACCCATAATGTTTGATTTTTCGTAAACTATTGCCTCTAAAAAGGCGAATATAAACGACCTTCGCGCAGCTGTACTACTGGCTGATTGGAGATTCTGACTAAGTTTTCATTATGAGTTGTGACAATAACTGTAGTGCCTAGGTGATTAAGTTTCCTGAGAATGTTTAATACCTGCCACGAATTGTCGGGATCGAGGTTACCTGTTGGCTCATCAGCTAATATCAAGGGCGGTGTACTAACAATGGCACGAGCTAGACTTACCCGTTGTTGTTCTCCTCCTGAAAGTTGCTCTGGAAAACAGTTGGCTTTGTCTTGCAAACCCACTAATTTAAGGGTTGGTGTTAGGCGTCGCTTAATTTCTTTGCGAGTGAAACTCTGTGCCCACAGAACAAAAGCGATATTCTCTGACACAGTTCGCTTGGGAATTAGTTTGTAGTCCTGAAAAACAATCCCTAGGCGACGGCGTAGGAATGACAAGCGATCGCCTCGTAATTGCCCAACATTGATTTGATCCACAAATACTTTCCCTTGGGTGGGACGCTGTTCACCATAGAGTAACTTTAGCAATGTGGATTTACCAGCACCAGAAGGCCCTGTGATAAATAAAAAGTCTCCTGACTTGACTTCTAGATTGACGTTAAACAAACCTCGGTTGTTGGGATAGGTTGTTGTCACTCCTTGTAATTTGATTATCGCTTTCTGGGTCATTAGGGATTAGGGAAAGATAGGGAAGTGTGGGGAGATGGGGAGATGGGGAGATGGGGAGATGGGGAGATGGGGAGATGGGGAGATGGGGAGATGGGGAGATGGGGAGATGGGGAAATGGGGAAATGGGGAGTCAGATGAGGGACTGGTATTCCACGAGGCTGAGAAGGTGCTGAGGCAAGCCTTAGCACACAGCCGCTCCCCAACGAGCGTTCGCGTAGCGTGGCCTACGGCCAATCGCCAAAGGCGATGAAGCAAAGCTTCCGCGCTTATGCGATCGCATCAAGATAATACTCGACAATACTCATGTTGTCAGGTGTATTGATTCAGGTCTATTGATTAGGGATTAGGTTATGCCAATCTTTGACCTAAGGCTTTGAGAGCAAACTGAGGCAGAACCATCATTCTTTGACCTAAAGCTTTGAGAGCAAACTGAGGCAGAACCATCATTCGCCGCCAACGGTGGGGTTCTTGATACAACCGATATAACCATTCGAGATTATTCTTCCGGAACCAGGCTGGCGCACGGGTTTTAGCCCCTGACCAGATATCAAAGCTACCACCAACACCAATCCAAGTGGATTGGGGACACAGGTGGCGATTCTGGGCAATCCAAAATTCTTGACGTGGTACACCTAAGCCGACTAGTATGATTTTAGGCTGTTGTTCTTTTAAGGTGAGCTTTAAGTCTTCCTCTGCTTCTGCACTGAGGTAGCCATCACTAATTCCAGCGATCGCTAATTTTGGAACTCTCTTCTGCCAAACCCTAGCTGTTTTTTGGACTACATGAGGGGCTGCCCCATAGAAAAATACTGGGCAAGATTCTCCGTATTGTCCAGCCTTGACCAGTAAAGACTCAGCTAGTTCAATTCCTGGACAGCGCTGCTTTTTTTTACCGTGAAGTCGTAAGTAAAATATAATACCTGCCCCATCAGGAATCACCAATTCTGCCTGCTTGATAACGGCAGCTAGCTCAAGGTTGCGCTCTCCCTGGATTGCCATTTCGGCATTTAGAGTTACCACATGACTACCTAGACCTTTGGTGAGACGATCGTCTAAGAATTGACTGTAGTTCTCTAAAAGGTGAACGGGTAACCCCAAGACAGGAAATTGTTCAGCTGTTTCAAACATTGGCTTTTGCATACCCTCACATCACCCATGTATTTTATTCTACGTAAGACCACTTAAACCCTTCGGCTCTTGGGAACTTGTTCGGGGAATTGGCATTTAACTTATGCTAAAAGCTTTACTGGGCATGGCTTTGAGATTTAAAAATATTTTGCTCAATTCCAATCTTTTTTCCTAGTAAGGGGATGACAGATTTGGGCGGTTATTTAGGATGATCTGTTATGGCAGAGGCAAAACTTCTTTAATTAACTCCTCAGGATTTGGCACTGATCAGGAAAACTTGGGAATTGGGTATGTTGTTGGGTTGGGAATTGGGTATGTGATTGGGTCGGAATTGGGAATTGGGATTTGATGGTGGTGTTGAACTCTATTAGGACTTATTCCCCCATCCTCGGCTAAGCCGACACTACGTGAACAGCGAAGTTAGTTGGGGCAAGTTTGATTGAAAATTAAAAACACTATTAGGAGTTGACGGTTGACCATTTAGCCCAGAGCAAAGTCAACCGTCAACTATCAATCGTCAACCGTCAACTGTTAATCAGTTGTTAGCAAAGACACTAGCAGCAGCAGCAATACCTGCTCCTGGTGTCATGGATGGGTGTCCTAATTCCTGAAGGGTGGCTTCGAGAGCACCAATGACAGCAAGAATATCTTGCTCACAGACAAAACCTAAGTGACCAATGCGGAATATTTTTCCCTTATAGTGGTCTTGTCCCCCAGCTAGAGCAATGTTATAGCGTTTTTTCATCACAGAACGGATTTGTTCGGACTCTACTGATGTGGGAATCACTGCCGTTGCGGCTGGGCTAGCATACTCATCAGAACCAAACAAAGGTAATGATAGGGCTTTGACGGCGGCGCGGGTTGCTTGCATCAGAAGCTGGTGACGGGAAAATATTGATTCTAACCCTTCTCTTTTCATCATGCCCAGTGAAGCTTGTAGGGCAATAACTAGGTTCACTGGCGGGGTAAAGGGATTGCTGTTTTTAGCAGTAGATTTCTTGTAAGTCCCTAAATCTAGGTAAAACTTGGGCAGGGTAGCAGTTTTGTAGGCTTCCCAAGCTTTAGGACTAACACTGACAAATCCGAGTCCTGGGGGAATCATGTATCCCTTCTGGGAACCAGAGCCTACTACATCGAGACCCCAGTCATCAATGGGTACATTGACTGCTCCGAGGCTGGTAACGGCATCAACAATAATTAGGGCTTCGCCGTGGTCTTTGACGTAACGATTTATGGTTTCTAAGTCGTTAAGAACGCCAGTAGAGGTTTCAGAGTGGGTAACGATTACGGCTTTGATTTGCTTTTCGGTATCAGCTTCTAGCTTTTCACGAAACTGCTCCGGATCTAGGGGCTTACCCCACTCGGCGGTAATGGTGTCCACTTCCAGACCAAAAGCAGTACTGATTTTGCCCCAACGGTCGCCAAATTTACCATTAGAACCAACTAAAACGCGATCGCCTGCACTGAGGAAGTTAATAATGCCAGCTTCCATGACTCCGGTACCGCTAGCGGTTACAGTCAAGACATCATTTTTGGTCTGGTGTAGCCATTTGAGGTTTTCATTGACCTCTGCCATGATTTCGCTAAATTCGGGACTACGGTGTCCGATCGGGTGTTTGGCCATGGCCAGTAATACTTGTTCTGGTACTGGCGTCGGGCCAGGAATCATTAGTTTGAGCTTGTCTTCCATCTGTAGTTAGTCTTGGTATCTAGGGTTGTTGTGATCTGATGATTGGTTAGTTACTCTGAACTGACCGATTAAGTCTTGGATGTTACCGGACAAAACCGGAAATTCAAGGTTAATTTAGCGGTTACTTTGGCGTTTCACCACCGGACCATGGGAGCGGTTATCCCCACCCATGCTTACACGAAGACTGACCCAGCCACGCTAGATTTAAACTTGCCTTAAAGTCTTTGTATATTGACATCCTGAAGTTAGGACACTCTTTAGTTCGGAGCCATAGCGAGCATGTGTTATTGATGCCGACAGTGGGAGTGACGCTCCTCAGGAGTAGGTAACAATCTCAAAATATATTGGCTCAAACTGGATACTGTGACTAAATTTCTTAGTTTTTTATTTATGAAGTTGACAATTTAATTAGGAAGTCTTCCTGCTGAATCCGGTAAACCATTTTTTGAGTCATGGGCATCCAATTTGACGCTGTTGAGAGACCAGCGATACTCCATTGGCAAGTTGGCTCGCTGACAGCTTTGTTCTAATTGCTTCTGTTGAGCTAGGGCTTTACGCAGAGTACTGATCAATTCATGAACCTGCTCTCGCAATTGGGGGTTTTGACTGGTAGCAAATGCGGTTTGGCGCTCTAGCAGTTGGAGCAGCAGTTCGTAGTGAATATAAGATGGAAGGGGAATTGGATCCATGAAATTTGCTGTACCTCGGTGAGTCGGAGTCTGCCATCAAAATTGACTATTTTTTTGGGCTATGGGTCACTGATGGCTAAACAAGCTGGCAATAGCAACTGCTGGGTCTGGCTGTTTTACCAATGACTCACCAATGAGGACGGCTGTGGCTCCGGCAGATGCTACCTGATCAAGGTGAGCGTTGGTATGAAGCCCTGATTCACTGACTACCAGAATGCCACGTTCGAGTAGTTGGTTAGCCCTTGCTGCTAGTAATTGACAGGTTGTTTGTAAATCGACGGAAAAATCTTCCAAGTTACGATTGTTTATACCTACTAGGGTAACTCCATCGAGAGATAATACTCGATCTAATTCAGATTGGGTATGGACTTCGATCAAGGGGGTGATCGACAGAGTCTTAGCAATTTTGATAAAGTATTGCAGGTCTTGATCGGAAAGGATGGCTGCAATTAGTAAAACTGCATCTGCTCCGTGACTACGAGCCATGTACATTTGGTAGGGATAGATGATGAACTCCTTACACAGCAAAGGCAGGTCTACAGCAGCACGAACTTTTGCCAGGTTTTCCCAACTACCCTGAAAGAATTTTTGATCTGTCAGCACTGAGATCGCACTAGCACCACCCTGGCTGTATGACTGAGCAATGGCTACTGGGTCAAAATCTTCTCGAATAACCCCTTTGCTAGGAGATGCTTTTTTGATTTCTGCAATCAGGGCAGGGCTAGTCTTTCCTGATTTTAGGGCTGCTAGAAAGTCTCGGGGGGGTGGTGCTGTTTGTACTCGCTTACGCAACTCCACTAGGGGCAGACTTTCCCGCATCTGGTCAATTTCTTTCTCTTTGTGCCAGACAATTTCTTCGAGAATATGGTGGGGTTTATCGTCTGGTAGTGCAACTTGATAGTGCAGGGTTTGGATTTTAACTGCTGGATTAGGTGGGCGTCGGCGAATTTGCATCAGTAGTTTTATATAGTGAGTGCGTCAGTCCCTCAGTGCGTCAGTTTCTCAGTGCGTCAGTTCCAAAATCCTTTGTTAATTAGCAATTAACAAAGGATTTTGACTAATGAGTTACAGCTCGTTTGTAAGCTTCGTCGAGTACTTCTGACAGAGTGGGGTGAGCATGGACTAAGTAGGCGAGGGAGTTGACCGATTGTCTGTTTGCGATCGCATTTGAGGCTTCGTGAATTAAGTCGGAGGCGTGGATACCTAGGATGTGGACTCCTAGGACTTCCCCGGTATCTTTACGGTAGATTACTTTCGCTACCCCATCTGCTTCTCCTTCTGCGATCGCTTTAGAATTCCCCTTAAAGTATGATTTTACAATGGATACTTCAAAGCCTTCTTCGGAGGCCAATTTTTTGGCTTGTGGTTCGCTTAGGCCGACGTAGCTGATTTCTGGATGGGTAAAGGCGGCTGCGGGTATGCTGCGGTAGTCTATGGTGCGCTGACGTCCACAGATATTCTCTACTGCGACAATACCTTGAGCGGATGCGGCATGGGCTAACATCATTTTCCCAGTGGCATCACCAATTGCCCAAAGATGGGGCACGGGTTCCCCTGCTGAAAGTACTGCCATGGTGTCATCTACGGGAATAAAACCGCGCCGGTCTGTTTCCACTCCTACGGCATCTAGTCCTAGGTCTTTGGTGGCGGGAATCCGACCTGTAGCGACCAGGCAAGCATCGACTTCGAGCACATCGACTACTTCCTTGGTTTTGGTATCTGCTAGTTCAATTACTACCGGGGAACCGGGAGTTACTTTCATCGCTAGCACCCCAGTGTGAGTTTCAATGTCCCGAGGTTTGATCAGGATGCGTGTGGCTAGTTTGGCAATATCAGGGTCAAAGGTTGGCATCAGGTCATCTAGGGCTTCGATCATGGTGATTTCAGACCCTAGTGCTGTGTAGACATCAGCAAACTCTAGACCAATGTAACCACTGCCCACGATTGCTACCCAATCTGGCAGCCATTCTAGTTTTATGGCGTCATCGCTGGTAAACACGGTTTTGCCATCAATCTCAATTCCTGGGGGTACAAAGGGAATTGAACCAGCGGATATCATAATATCTTTGCCAGTGATAGTTTTTTCGCCATTGTCTGTAGCAACGGTTACTTTTTGAGGTGCAGCTACTTTACCCCAGCCTTTGATAATATCCACACCCAGGCGTTTTAGGCTGTTGGTCAGGTCACCACGAATTTTACTGACTAGATTGCTGGCATGATTTGCGATCGCATTTCGGTCAAACTCAACCCCTGCTACTTTAATCCCAAGGGCATTGAGATGATGAGCGTCCTGTAGCTCTCGCACTCTACCTGATGCGGCTAATAGAGCTTTAGAAGGGATGCAGCCCCGGTTGACACAAGTTCCGCCCATGTCAGCGGCTTCAATAATAGCGGTTTTCAGACCACAGCTAACTGCGTGTAAGGCAGCACCATGACCCCCCACACCAGCACCGATAATCAATAAATCGTAATCAAAGTCTTGACTCACATCTATCTCCTGAGTTACATTGGCTATGCTTCGTCCTTATTATTTTCAACTTGACCAATCCAGGATTGCAAGTGCTCAACCATTAAGATTGGGAGGGTGAAGTATGAAGTATCTAGCAGAGCATTGGGAACAGGGAACAGGGAGCAGGGAACAGGGAACAGGGAATATGGCATCAAAAATTATCACAATTCATTCCTTTAGGATCCCTAGATTAAGGGCGTTGCTGAATTTAGGAATGAATAAGAGTAGAGTGGGCATCCTGCCCGCTCGAAAATAAGGAGGAAACTGGCAAGATGCCAGTTCTACGCAAGATGCCAGTTCTACGCAAGATGCCAGTTCCACGCAAGATGCCCATTCCACGCAAGATGCCCATTCCAGAAAACTCTTAAAAACATTCCATTATTAAGCAACGCCAGATGTTGCTGATTAATTCAGAAACGCTGCCGTTTAGCTTCGTACAACATCAAGGCAGCAGCAATCGCTACGTTTAATGATTCTACCCCTGGCATCAGGGGAATCTTAACTTGCTGATCTGCGGTGTTTACTAAGTCTTCTCTAAGTCCAGCTGCTTCATTGCCCAGGAGTATTAAGCTAGGACAGCGCCAATCTATGTCCCAGTAACTGACCTTAGCATCTGGTACTGTGGCCACTACTTGTATGCCTTGAGCTTGAGCTTGAGCTACGAGGGTGGGCAAATCCGGGGTAACTGCTATGGGCAGACGGAACCACTGACCGACTGAGGCTCGCAACACTTTAGGATTATCTAGCTCTACACTATCGGAACTGAGCCACAATCCTTCTGCACCAGCGGCTACCGCAGTTCTAATGATTGTTCCAAGATTTCCTGGGTCTTGTATAGTTTCTAGGGCTAGCCCTAGGGAGAGGGAATTGAGGGGTTTCGGGGAAAGGGGAAGACGGGTTGCTGTGGCTATCACTCCATCTGGCTCAACTGTAGTAGCGATCGCTTTTAGTACAGACTGACTTACCACTTCCACTCTTTGGGACCGAACCGAAGCATCTTGGGATAGTTGTGGATGAGCTTCAAGCCATTCTGGTGTATAGCAGAGGGTGACTAGGGGATAATCTACCGCACAGGCTTCTGCCAACAGGTTGGTTCCCTCCAACAGAAATAGGTCTTGCTGCCGACGTCCTTTTACTCTGTGCAGCTTCCGAATTTCCTTGACTAGGGGATTCTTAGTGCTTGTCAGCATACAAGTCTGGCTAATTATGCGGAACCCGGGACTTGAACCCGGAAGTCCTTGCGAACACTAGAACCTGAATCTAGCGCGTCTACCAATTCCGCCAGTTCCGCGTTTGTTGGCGCTATAGCAATCTTTGGTGATTCCGATAGTGGTCAGTTCTGATTCAGAACTGTCACGGTTGAGGATTAAACTTAGGGTTGCTATAGGGTTTGCTCTATTAGCTCACCGGTTTTTTAGTATACAGCATTTACTGGGATTTTGGACAAGAAACTTGTCGATAGCCGCAACGCCTGCAAATTTCCCGGTTTACATTGCCAACTACTGAGTATAGTGGAAAACCTGACATTCGATCAAGATACGTGGAAAACTAGACATTTAAAAACTTTCAGGTAAAATCAAAACCAAATTTAACATTTCGCCAGAAATTGCAATGATTTTGGAGGATAGACCCATTAATCACTCTCAAAGCCCGATAAATCCCCAATCTCTGTCCCAGGAAAACGAATCGGTTCTCAAGATTTGGGGTAGAGCGTCTCTCCACGGACAGGTAAAAATTAGTGGAGCTAAAAATTCTGCCTTGGCAATTATGGCAGGGGCTTTACTGTGTTCTCAAGATTGCCGACTGCGTAATGTGCCTTCCCTAGTAGATATCGAGCGGATGAGCCAGATTCTTGCTGCTGTGGGAGTGAAGCTCAAACGCAGTGGTGACATCTTAGATTTAGATGTCAGCCATATCGGACAATCAAAAGCTCCCTATGAGTTGGTTAGCCAGCTGCGAGCTAGCTTTTTTATCCTCGGTCCGATGCTAGCGCGATTGGGAGTGGCACGGATACCACTGCCTGGTGGCTGTGCGATTGGTGCTAGACCTGTAGACCTCCATGTCAGGGGTCTACAAGCGATGGGCGCTCAGGTTCATATTGAGCATGGGATTGTCAATGCTTATGTGAAAGGAACAGGTAACAACAAGCTAAAGGGGGCAAAAATCTACCTGGATTACCCCAGTGTCGGCGCAACGGAAACTCTGCTGATGGCAGCCACTCTGGCAGAAGGGGAAACCACCCTTGAAAATGCTGCTCAAGAGCCAGAAGTGGTGGATTTGGCGAATTTCTGCCGAGCAATGGGAGCTCAAATTAGTGGTGCTGGTACTAAAACTATTAGTATCTCTGGGGTTTCTAGTTTACATTCGGTGGATTACCCGATTATTCCTGACCGGATTGAGGCTGGCACTTTCTTGGTAGCTGGGGCAATTACCCACTCTGAACTGAGCCTTTACCCAGTAATACCGGAACATTTAACTGCTGTGATTGCTAAGCTACGGGCAATTGGTAGTGAGGTGATGGTGGAAGAACCCAATCGCTTACGAATTATTCCCAATAAACTAAGGGCAACGGATATTGAAACTTTGCCTTATCCTGGATTTCCTACGGATATGCAAGCCCAGTTTACGGCCTTGCTGGCTCTGAGTGAAGGAAACTGTGTGGTTAGCGAAACGGTTTTTGAAAATCGGCTGCGTCATGTTGCCGAATTGAATCGTATGGGGGCGGATATCCGGGTTAAAGGGAATAATGCGATTATCCGAGGTGTGCCAATGTTGTCGGGAGCACCAGTAGTGGGTACGGATTTACGAGCATCTGCTGCACTTGTGGTCGCTGGGTTAGGGGCAGAAGGAATAACTACGATTCAGGGACTCCGTCATTTAGACCGGGGTTATGACGATTTGGAGGGTAAACTCCGACAACTTGGTGCTAGAGTAGAACGGGTTCCGGCTCAGATAGAGGAAGAGGAACTTCCTCCGACTCCCACTAATGCCATGACTGCAACACCTTAGTAGTTATAGTCATTAGTCATTAGTCATTGAGAAATTGTTAATTGTTAATTGTTAATTCTGATCAATTTTCAATTTTCAATTTTCAGTTTTCAATATCTCTACTAGAGCTTGCTTTACTGTGGAATACTGATATTCCCATCCATAACTAGTGGTTCGTTTGGGTAGCACCTGTTGACCTTCCAAGACTACTGTGGCTCCTTCTCCCAGCAGGGCTTCTAGGGCAACACTGGGAACTGGTAACCAGGAGGGACGATTGAGAACCTCTCCAATGGCGTTACATAGTTCGGACATCAAGACAGGATTGGGGGCTGTGGCATTAAAAATCCCTTCCATGTCTGGTCTGGTTAGGGCAGCTATGATTAAGTTCACTACATCGTCTCGGTGAATCCAAGAAAACCATTGGCGACCGGTACCGATTGGCCCTCCAGCAAACATTTGAAAGGGGGGTATCATTTTGGCTAAGGCACCGCCATTGCCCAAAACTATACCGAGGCGCAGAATCACTAGTCGTACATCAGCTTCTTTGACTTTCTGGGCTTCCCCTTCCCAGGCTTGACAAACCTCTGCCAGAAAGTCGTCTCCAGCAGGACTTGTTTCATCAAAGGTTACTGTTTCACTAGTGCCGTAGTAACCAATGGCAGAAGCGTTTACTAATACCGTGGGTTTAGGGTCAGCAAGAGCGATCGCTTCCACTATTTTTTGGGTACCTAATTGGCGGCTATTGAGGATTTCTTGCTTACGGGCTGCTGTCCAGCGCTCTTCAGCAATGGGGGCTCCGGCTAAATTGACTACACCATCACAGCCTGCGATCGCATTTTGCCAATCCCCTGATTCGGTGGGAGTGTAGGTAATAGTTTCTATATTGGGAAATTTCGCCTTAGCTTTAGCTGAGTCACGGGTTAAGATTAAGGGTTGATGTCCTTCTTCTTGTAGACGCTCGACTAAGCGGCTACCGACAAATCCTGTTGCTCCAGTAATTGCGACTTTCATACTTCATCCTTGATACTTGATATCGTGTCTGATAGCACACTTATGGCTTAGGTTAACCTGGGACGGAACCCAAAGACCGGGGGAAATGTGTAGGATGGGTAATTATCCTTCAGTTGGTGGTTTGCTTTCACCGTAAGCCATGCCGTTGGCTTCAGCGTACCGATTCATGAAGCGCATGAAGCGTTCCCAATGGTCGTCTTGATCAATTTCAACTTTACACTCCACTCCTGCTAGCTCATCTCCTTCTGGACCACCGAAGCGAAATTTTATTGAGGATGGAGTCATATTAATGACCCCTTCTTCGTCTGTTAAGACCATTGATTGAGAAAATCGGTTTCTATAACTGTTGAATTGTTCAATAGCCTTTAAGCTTTCAAAGGTCATTAAGACGATGCGGGCTCCTGAGCTTCGGTTTTTTCTGAGGCTGACGTCACTCAGCTGTTCATAAATACCGTCAAAGAATTGGATGGATGGTGTTGAGGAGTTCATTTGAAATATAAAAACATCGTTAAATTTTAGTATATCGCCTTGGGAGGGGTTGACAAAATTATTTTTATAGGTAACAGGGAGTAGGGAGTAGGGAGTAGGGAGTGGGGAGTGGGGAGTAGGGAGTGGGGAGTAGAGAGTAGGGAACTAGATTAGATGACTTTGCTCAGCCTACTTTAATTGGTATTTTTTGGATTTACTTCCTATGATTTACAACACTTTTGCTAAGCAATTATTTTTGCTATTATTTCCAGTTAATTGAGGATATTTAAGGATAAAATATAGGTATATTTTTGATAAAAAGTTTATGAGCAATTTTGGTAATTTATCATAACATAAAAAAGTAGCTTTCTTTACTATTGCTATTAAGTCCCTGCTCCGAATTTCCTCAAAACCAAGGAAGACTAACCACAAATGAACCGCCGCCGCATTCTTAAAACTGGACAACCTTACAGCTTTAGCCAATATTTTGACCTTCCCTTTACCCTAGAAGATATCTTGGCTGAATTTGACTGTACCTTTGTGCGATCGCATATCGATCTACCTCGTCAACCCTTCACTGCTGCTATTGAACCCCTGCTGCACCAAATCGAGCGTAACCGCAAGCGCATTGAGCTGATCAACGAAACTGCCCGTCGGGAAGCCCTGATCGCACCAATTCTGTTTGAAGTAGTCGATCTAACTAATCACCGCATTTACATTGAATATTCCATCGCCGTTAGCGAACACCTGCGGGGAACCTTAGATTATTATATTGCTAACCATAACGTGATTGTGATAGAAGCCAAACAATCTGATCTGGTACGGGGCTTCACTCAACTGGCGGTGGAGTTGGTTGCCCTTGATCAGTGGCTCCAGTCTGACCAGAGAATTTTGTATGGCATTGTTACCACCGGAGAAGACTGGCGTTTCGGTACTTTTAATCGCCAAGAACGTTCTATACAACAAGACCCCAAGCGCTACCTCGTCCCAGAAGAGCTAACCGAGTTGCTGGAAATTTTAGTGGGGATTATGAATTGAAACGGTTAATTAATTATAGTGGTTTTTAATTAGGGAGTCGGGAATCGGGAATCGGGAATCGGGAATAGAGAATAGGAATATAAGTATGAAAAACGCGCTGATCGCAATTTTTAGTTTAAATTTATCCTTGCTCTCAACCATTACTTTTATTTAAAAGTATGATCAACGAGTTTTGATTAAGGAGGCGATAATATCATCAGATATCGATGATCGACTGCATCAATACAATGTCTTTAACTATACCCAATTATCGAAAATTACTTCTTCAGTATCCTCTCTACCCACACTCCCCACACTCTTTCCCCTACTCCCTACTCCCTACTCCCTACTCCCTACTCCCTACTCCCTACTCCCTACTCCCTTTATA
>NZ_JAAHFV010000109.1:0-17715 GCF_010672755.1 Moorena sp. SIO1F2 | reverse complement strand
GTTGGAGAATACCAGCTCGTAATTGACGGTATCAGTACCTATTTATTGGGCATCGACTCAGGGGACGTATCACCCTTGACGTTCATTAGTTGGCCATTGATATCAGCCGTAATTGCGGCTTTACCTTATATTTTAGCAGTAAGATTGAAGGTAAAAAAACCTTCTCCAGCAGAACGTCAATATCTAGTTATCTTATTCGGTAGCCAGCTCCTGATTAGCTGCTGGATACAGTTTTATTTCGTGATTCAAAACTGGCTAGTGCAATATCCTAGCTTACTGAGCGATGATTTTATCCATAGTTCCTTTGTCTGGAAATTGCCCTCTGCCCAAGTCACTATGGTATCTAGAGGTGTATCGATCTTAGAGGGGATGGAAGTTCAATTGAAAGAAGAGTTGAATGAAAAATATTGGTCAGAGGTTGAGAAATCCCTGCTTAAAATAAATCAGAAAAAGTTGCTGAAGGGAATTGAATATCAAGCCAAGCAAAGCTCACCGGTTGCTGAAGATCCTCTATGGAAAGTGACCTATAAATTTTCATCCAGGAAGTCTGGGTCTGACTATAACTTAGACTTGCAGGCCAATTGGAACGGCCCCCGTTCAAACCCTGACACCAAACCTGACTCTTATTCCTTCACCAAGTCTTGTCGCATTAAGCAGGTAGATGGGCGATCAGGGTTAGGTTCTAAACCAATTGGTAATGTGGAATGCCAAGCCTCTAGGACAGGAGAAATTGAGGTGTTCGCTGACCAAGGTAAACAGTAAAAAGTAAAATTCAAAAGACTTGCTTGGATCCAGTAAACTAGAAAATAGCAACTAGAAAATAGCAACTAAGAAATCTAGGATTTATAAATAGGACACGAACAATATTGCTAATTTTTAATAACACCAAAAAATCTTCCAATCTCTTTACTACTGCTCCCTACTCCCTGCTCCCTGCTCCCTTTTTAATTTAATCCTATGTTCACAACTAAAATAAAAATGCTATAGCAAATACTAAATACCAATTACCAATTACCAATTATTAAATACCAAATGACCAATGACCAATGAGGAAGAACAAATTCCCATTCATGGTATCAGTGGACTGGGAAAGTGTAGCAGCACGAGGATACTATCAGCCCTCCCGTAACATCAAAGTAGCTGAATCGGGGGGAGCTTACCAATTACCGCTCTCCTTTGAGACTCACTCACCCAAGGGATGCCCTAGGATACCACCAGATATTCAGCTGCGGCAGTATCAGCGGCAAGCGGTGGCCAATTGGTTTGCCCATCGGGGACGAGGAACCCTGAAAATGGCAACGGGTAGTGGTAAAACGATTACTGCTTTAGCGATCGCAACGGAACTGTATCAAAAAATCGGCTTACAGGTGTTGCTGGTGGTTTGCCCTTACCGCCACTTGGTTACTCAGTGGGCAAGAGAATGCGAACACTTTAATCTCGAACCGATCTTAGCCTTCGAGAGTGTCTACAGTTGGCAGAGTCAACTGTCTGCCCAGCTATACAACCTCCAGGTTGGGAAACAATCGTTTATTACCATAATCACTACCAATTCTACCCTGATTAAGGATGGTTTCCAGTCTCAGCTGAAGTATTTTCCTGATAAAACCCTGATAGTGGGAGATGAAGCCCATAATTTGGGGACTACCCGCATCGAAAAGAGTTTACCCCGTAACATTGGACTGCGCCTTGCTCTGTCAGCTACACCGGAACGGTATTTTGATGAAGCTGGCACAGAAGCGTTGTTTGACTATTTTGGTTCAGTATTACAACCAGAACTGACCTTAGCCGATGCGATTCACCAAGGAGCGCTAGTGCGTTACCTATACTATCCGGTGTTCGTGGAATTAACAGAGGCGGAAAATATTGCCTATGCTAGATTAACTCAACGGATTGGTTGGGCATTAGGGGAAGCAGACGATATAGAAAATGACACTACTGTAACATCGTTATTGATGCAACGAGCTCGGTTAGTTGGGGCGGCTGCTAACAAGTTAAGGGCGTTGCAGCGGTTAATGGCTAAGCGTCTGAACACCTACCATACCTTGTTTTATTGTGGGGATGGTTCCGTAGATGGGCAAGTGAGTAATGAAAGCAACCGTCAGTTAGCAGCAGTAACCCAGTTATTAGGTTCTCAACTGGGCTATCGGGTCAACACCTACACTGCTCAGACACCGTTGGCAGAACGGGAGGAATTACGTCGTCAATTTGAACGGGGGGAGTTGCAGGGCTTAGTAGCAATTCGATGTTTGGATGAAGGGGTGGATATTCCATCCATTGAAACGGCGGTAATTCTAGCAAGTAGTAGCAATCCCCGGCAATTTATTCAGCGGCGAGGGCGAGTGTTGCGACCGCACCCAGGTAAGGAACGGGCAACGTTATTTGACATGATTGTTTTGCCCCCAGATTTGGGACGAGAAACTTGGGAAGTGGAACGGAGTTTGTTAAAAAAGGAATTGAAGCGATTTTTGGAGTTTGCTGAGTTGGCCGATAATGCAGGGGAGGCCAGGGTAAAATTGCTGGAAATTCAGCAGCGCTATGGAGTGCCAGATTGCTAATTCCCAAGAATGCGATTTTGCTAAGAGACCGGTTGTTCTTGCCTTCCACGATTTTTGATCAAAAAAAGCGATGCAGCGCGGTCTTGGGGGTTTCCCCCATGAGCGACTGCATCAAGACACGGTGGCAGTGTCACCGATTACGACAATGAACGATTGTCAATCTTCCGGTTCAAAATCTTCTTTGCCGACTCCACAAACCGGACATACCCAGTCATCTGGAATATCTTCAAAGGGTGTCCCCGGCGCAATGCCACTATCTGGATCCCCTACCTCTGGGTCATATTCATAGCCGCAAGTGGTACAGACATATTTCTTCATCGATATTATCCTCAATGAGTGTTCTTCTCTCATGAGTCAGATCATATCGTGTACCGTTGTTTCGGTAGTGTTCTTTGTGATTGTTTTTTTATATAATTAATTCCATGACTCCCATGGAACTGAGCGACCAAGTAGTTTTTCCAATGCTGTAATTTCCTGTTTATAATACTTAGTAAGAGCATGTTTGATAGTTGGTGAAATCGACACTTTTTCCTGAGGCTGCACGTTAAGGCGTAAATAGATCGGATCGAGCGACCGTCGAATTTTCCTTAAAACTTTGTGAATGGGTTTGTCTTGTGTATATTGACGCATCGACTTTAAAAACTGCTCATAATTCCGGTGAAACCACCAATTTTTTACTGCCTTGCTGGGATTATAAACTTTAAAAAGATAATCCTCATAGAAGCTGGGATCAATTCCTGCAAATCCACAGATTTTTTCAAGCACAGATTTGGGATTACGGGATAGTTCTTCATAAAAATTCACATAAATTCTATCGGAGCCGAATAACTCAAAGTAAGGCTTTAAGTAGACAGAATAACGGCCTTGCTCAAGAGAACGCATATAGGTATAGGTATTTTCGTGATCAAAATTATCATTAATTAATTGCTGGTTAACATAGTTATCAAAGCTGATATCTTGAGGAATATACTCTTTCTGTTTAGCAAACTTATACCAATAAATTAAGCGATAAACCGGTTCCCTTAGGATAAATATAAGTTTTACATTTGGTAGAGATAGTTTGATTTTATGGGGTGTCCCTGATGAGTAAAGATAGTCTGGTGTTGCCTCCATCCGAATTTTTTCGCAATGGTAGCACTGAGCATAACGGAAAATATCATCATATTTTTATAGACCATCTTCATAGCGATAGTTGGAAGCTTCCGGATAATCTTTATCCAAAAAGAAGCGAATTTCTTTGAGGTTAGAGGTACAAACTTGAGGATGATCAGCTAGATAATAAAACAGTGATGTTGTTGCCGCTTTTGTCGTGCCTCCAATAATCAAGTAAGAGTGCTGTTTAATACTTGAACTATTCATAGAGTTTATTAACCCTGATTAACTAGGATGGTTGGTGAGGACAGAAACACCCTTTTGATGGAGTAGATAGATGATAAGTATCACATAGATAAAAGCCATAACAGGCCAACTCATAGCAATACCAATCAATCCCCAAACTTGCCAAAATAACCAACTCAGAGCAACCCCTACAAATGCCATAGTCACCATACTCCAGACAACCAAACCATAAGCTCTCTGAGCATACAAGCCAGCTTCAAGCACGGGGATTAGAGAAATAAATGCCAAGGACAGCCCTAACCACAAGAACACTTGAGACGTCTGCTCAATAGAGGTAGCTTCAAAAGAACCATGTCCGTATAGCAAACGAATGATTTCTCCATGGAATACCACAATGAAAAGTACTGCAGGTAAGCTTACTAATAGGGTTTTAGTCAGGTTTTTGCGCAAAGCCGATCCCAACCGGGATTTATGCCCAGCTAAGTCATGCTCTGTCATGGCAGGCAAGCTGGTGGTAGCAATACTGACACCAATAATCGTTTGAGCAGCGGAGACGATCCGAATCGCAAAGTAGAATGTGGACACCCCGCCAACTGCTACTAAGGAAGGGAGCATCTGGCTCTTGACTAGATTAGAGGCTAGCTTAATAACAAAACCGATAGTGGGTAAAGAACCTGCTTGCCACAGACGCAGGAGGTCATCTTTGCCAGCCCAGGCCAACCATTGATGCTGGTGTCCCGCTTTAAAAGCATCTAGAAATACCAGCACAAAGAATCCACCAAATCCCAAGGTATAAGCGATCGCTATCCACAGAGCAATACTAGACTGTTGCCATGCCAACCCAATAGCAGCCACTACGAAACCTGGTGCGATCGCATTCCGCAGAGCTACCGCACTAAAGCGCCTTTGGCTGTTGAGGATTACACTAAAGACCGCAATCCCAGGAGCAAACAAAACCATTGGCGCACAGACCCGAAATAAAAACGTTGCTTGTGCTCTACCCTCTGGGGAAAATCCTGGGGCTAACCCAGTTATAATCAATGGCGCTATAATTTCCAACAGAACAGTTAGACTAACACCGAGTACTAAAGCTAAGTTTACAATGCCACTTACCAAACGATGATATTCCCTGAGACTCAGAGCATCTCGGCGCTCCATGAACATTGGAACCAAGCTTTGTCTGGTTCCCTCCCGGCTCACGGTATCAATTAGTCGTGGTAAGCTCAGGGCAACAATCAAGGCATCTGTGGTTTGACTAGTCCCCAGTTTCGCCGCCATCAAAATGTCTGCAACCCACGCCAGTAGCATACCCAAGAAGGTCAGAGACATCACTCGCAGCGTGGGAGATTTCCAGCCTTTGATTATACGGTTGGATAGGTTCATTGCTATTACTTACTGCATAGACCTGATTAAGGTAGCAGACTTGGAGTTTTTCCCTTTTGGTTGTCCGTGCTGGTAGTATCCAAAAATTACGAAATTGTTGGTAAATCCAAATTGTTGCTACTTTTCAACTGACTGGTTTAAGACTCGGGTTGAAGTACCGGAGTGGAATCTTTGGGAGCGTCTGTCTTAGAACTCGGTTTTTCCCAGGCCAGGATAACCAGCCCAGTTGTAATTAACAGGCAAAGCGCCACAGCCCCCAGCATCACCGTTTTTTTGGTATTACCAACAGGTTCTTTCGGTAAGTTCGGCTCTACTAACAATTGCAGGGTTGGATAAGCAGTAGCATGATCCGATTTATTCAAGTTTAATTGAGCCGACTTCGCCGTAAATATAGCTTCAGAGATTTGCACCTCTCGCTCAAGCTCAGTCAGGGTTAACTGCTTCTCAATCAACGTCTGAAGTCTAGACTCTAGCTGAGCAATTTGTTCTGCCAAGGTGTTAACTTGACCGGTTAGTCCCTGTTGTTGAGCTCTCTGGTTAATTAACACTTGTGCCAGATTTGCTCGACCTGTCTGGGCATCTAAGCCTAAATTGAGATTATCCAAACGTTGAAGATCCATCCGCTTGCCCAATAGCTGTTGGCTACGAGCAAGTAATGCCTCAAGCGCCGCTTGCTTCTTAGCTTTGAGATTAATCACCTGAGGGCTATTTGGTGTCCATTGAGTATTGAGTATCGTTAGGTTAGCGCTGATATCGCTATAGTTTTGCCAAAGCTTTTTAAAGACTTCATCATCCTGAAGCATCAGAGCATCGGCTGCTTGGTCAGTTGACAACCTTAGGTTAGCTTCTAGCTGCCTTAATCCAGAGGTAGCCGCTTGCTGCTGAGCCAATAAATTAGCACGCTCCACTCGCAAGCTCTCTACTTCTTCTGAAAGGTTCTTGATTTGTTCAGAAATTTTGAGCGGTGAATTCTTTTTGAATTGAGAAAGCTTTGTTTGGGCTTTTTTTAAGTTACTATTAGCAGAGTCTAACGCTAACAACGTCTTGTTATCCTGACGAGCTGATTCTTCTGCTCTCAAGTAATCAATCCGTTTAACTAACGCTTCATAAAAAGCCCGAGTATTTCGCTGAGCTTCCAGTTTGCTTTTGCCATCCGCTTCAAATTCTATGATAGTGGTACCTCTATCCAAAGAAACCCTTGGCTTGGCAAACTCTTCAAAATCTTTGACTGAGGTATTAACAGCAGCAGCAGCTTCAGTTAATACGACGTCACTCATGGCGATATACTGGTAGTTTTCTCGTGGATCTACCTTTAAAAGATATCCGTAAGGAGACTTCTCACCTGGATTGGAGGAAGCTTGACCGACTCCAGGGAGTTGAACAGATCCTTGAGAACCCACACCAGGTATAATTGCTGCTGCCTTACTGGTGTAAGTTGGAGGGATTTGCTCGAGCACAAAAAAAGCTAAACCCAAAATAGCAGCATTACTCAAAATCCCCAAACTTATGTAGGAAAACCATTTCAACCCATTGGGTCGAGAACGTTGGCGTGCTTTTGGTAAGGCTCGAATCGGAATTGAAGATTCTGTCATCGTCTGTGATCAGAATAGATGCAGTCCACAAATTTACATTCAGACTAAATTATGAATATTTTGTGATTGTAGTTCAGATACCGTGCTTTTAAACAATTTTGACCAGTGGGATAAATCCTCTAGCTGCTATTATTATAGAACTAGATGACAGAATTAGATGACGCCCACAATAGTTTTTTTTTGCCCATTGAAATCACACCCCCATAATACTACAGATGCAGATGGGGTTAGCCAAGACCAACTAACAACGGCCTAGCCTAATGGATCTTAAAATTCACTTGATCAATCAGTTCTGATCCATGTTCAACCTACCCTACAAGGGAAGCCAAGGGTTAACAACCTTCAACCTTCAACCTTCAACCTTCAACCTTCAACCTTCAACCTTCAACCTTCAACCTTGGCCAAAAGGCCACGCGTGCGCGTTCAACCTTCAACTTCCAATCTTCAACCTCCCAACTCCCGAGAACGCTGATAAGACCCTAAAACCGCCTCAATCAAAGCTGATCGAAAACCAGCCTTCTCCAACTTAGCGATCGCAGCAATTGTGGTTCCCCCAGGACTAGTCACCTTATCCTTCAATTGAGCTGGATGCATTTGAGTTTCTTGTAACAGCTGGGCTGTCCCCAATACTGTAGACAGGGCCAACTGTAATGCGATCGCTCTGGGTAATCCAGCTGCCACGCCCCCATCTGCTAGGGCTTCCACCAAAATCGCCACATAAGCTGGGCCTGACCCAGATAAACCGGTCACCGCATCCATCAGGTGTTCCGGAATCTCAACTACTTCACCAACAGCCCTAAAAATTGTCTTTGCTTGCTCCATTTGATCAGGCGATACCCATTTTCCGGCCGCTAGGGCTGTGATTCCTGCCCCAACTGTTGCAGGAGTATTAGGCATTGCCCGGATCACTGGCTGGGAGGCAAAAGCGGTTTCCAGTCGTTCCAGAGGCACTCCAGCTATAATTGAAATCACCATTGGCAACGTTCCTAAGCTGTGACCGTTGTCACCTCTACCCATTCCCAGTTCTGCCGCTACCGCTTCAAATACCTGAGGTTTAATTGCCAGTAACAAAACCTCTGATGCTGCCGCTGCCGCTTGGTTATTGGCAGTGACCCTTATGCCGTATTTTTGCGCCAAACCATCACGGCGCTGCTCCAGCAGCTCACTCACCAAGACCTGATCAGGGTGGTAAAGTTGTTGGGCAAGTAGACGGGATAGGAGGGCTTCTCCCATGACACCGCCACCAATTATGCCAAGTTTTATAGGCAACCCAACACCTCTCTTTTCAACTATTAATGTTATTCATGAAACACTATACACTTGTCAAGTCCTGACGCTTACTGAGCCATCTGATCTGGCTCAGAACCCCAGGCTGGTGACGGAGCTGTCTGACGGGGATTAGGGACTTGGGGAGTAGGTATCTCATGAATCACACCAGACTGAGTACTTACCTGAACACAGCTTGGTGTGAACAAGAAAATACTTTCACCAATACGCTCTTGATGACCATCAATAGCGTAAGTCCCACCAGCCACAAAGTCCACCGCTCGTTGTGCTTGGTCTGGATCCATGATAGTCAGGTTTAAGACCACCGACTTCCGTTCCCGCAGTGCCTGAATCACTTGGGGCATTTCTTCAAACGAACGAGGTTCAATCACTGCCACCTCTGAAATCCCATTGGCTGCTCCAGGCATGCCAATCACATTATTGATCGGAGATGGCCCTACGCCTGCTTCTGATACCGTTGTCCGCTCCCGAGAACGACGTCTTGTCGGACGTTCCTCCTCTGGTGGCGGTTGCACCGGTTGCTCTTGTGGGTAGGGAGTTGGGTAAGCATCCCCCTCCATATCTTCATATTCGTATTCGTATTCCACTGGCTCATTCAGACCGACGAAATCGCGCAGTTTATTAAAAATACCGCTCATAGTCAACTCTCCATCACAACTTTAGTGTAAGCTTCTGCAAAACCGATAATCGACCTTCTCTAGGGCAGCAGTCTTGAGTAGATGCTTAGACTAGAACGTAAACAGTCTAACTTACCCCATAAGCTTACTTAATAATTTTCACCCTTGAGAACACCACAAGGTTATCAATATAGAATATATATCTGCCTTCTGCTTGGGGTGTAGTTGTGGAAACAAACACTTAGCAGAAGGTTATGCCATTATATATAAGAGGGCAATATTGATGATGGATGTGGTTGGGTATATACTACCCCATTACTTGGCTCTAGCCATAACCTAATTTCAGAAAACCCTCACAATCATCGTTTATACCTACTTCTGGCGGTAATATCAGCCCATTCACCTTGTCCGGCTCCAAAGAGTCTCCCAATTAACCCGAACGGGTTTCCTAATGGAACTTATTGGAAGGTTTGCTGATGGATAATCCGAAGCTGCTCATAGTCAGCCGATGAACCACTGCGCCTAAGTAAGCGAAGGCGATTTTCTACCAACAGCCGAGCCTCAGAACGACTGATTGGCTCAAAGGCAATACCATTGGTGGTACTTTTCACCAAAAAGAAAAGTCTCTGGGCATAGATCGTAGTGAACAACTCTTGTTGTTCTTCAACAATGCAAACTCGAAACAGTAGACCAAAATTGGGGTGATGGAGGTAGTTTTCAGAACTCATCAAAATCCATACTAGGCGGTACTTGAGCACCGAACAGTCTGATTTGGGTCAAATAAGTCATTGCCATGACTTACTTTTCCTTAGTCAGGTTAGTGGTATTATGCCAGGGGTTTGGTTAATTAGTTAATTAAGGTCACACTAGGAGTCACCAAGACCCTAACAATTCCTAAAGACTTTAACCAAGTTATAGAGATAATAGCTTGATTAGTGGATTTGAGTTTGCCAGGGAGAACAATTAGGGGATTGGGTCATATTGTTTCTGACACCATGAGATTTCTAAGATCATGGCAATCTGATATAACTCACCAAGTCTACCCAAATCTGACATAAATACATCTCCCCTACCTTGGTTGAACTGCTCAATACCGATACCAACAGATTTGAGATAGACTGAGGATTGATAAGAATCCCATAGGGAAAGAGGATGGGGAGGAAAAAAATACACTAATAGTTTTGGCAATAGTTTTGGCAATAGTTTTGGCGGTGACTTCGTGAAACTTTAATAAAGATTGCTCAGAAATCCACATGTTTCAAAAATTCTAGGTCGATAATGGTTCTATAAGCTAATGATTCCCCTAGTAATTAGCCAACAAACTATCCGGATTAACGAGTCTAATGACTGAAAAATTGAATGAACAAGAGACAAAAACTATCAGTATAGAGGTGCATCCAGATAATAACTGATTAGGCGTTTTCAGGATGTTATTGATTAAGGGTAAGCATTTTGCTAATAGCCTAATCTCGACCCTGCAATGTTTGTAGGGTCATTATTATGAATTGATAGTGATTTTACAATTGTCCATGTTACTTTGTCTCAATTGCTGGGCATCAAGCGTGAGTAAGTCCTGGTAAATTGGTCACTCAATTTGGTCACTCAATTTGGATAGTAGGCTGACACACTGGGCTGTTAGTCTGTGAACTTCAATCGATAAATCTTTGAGGAGTAAAGTAGAAACATAATGTTTGACTGCATAATCGTTGGTGCGGGACCGGCTGGTGGAACTGCTGCTTATCACCTGGCTAAAGCTGGAAAGTCTGTGGTGGTTCTAGAAAAAGAATCCTTACCCCGGTACAAAGCTTGTAGTGGTGCGGTTTCCCCACAAGTGCAACAGTGGTTTGATTTCGACTTTACACCTGTCATATCTCTAAAAGCTGAGAGTGTACGCTACACCTGGAAAATGGATGATCCAGTAGAGGTGAAACTGGACACTCAAGAACCGGTTTGGATGGTGCAACGAGATGTTTTCGATCACTATCTCATCCAACAAGCCCAAAAACAAGGTGCTGAAATTCGAGATAATACAGCAGTTACAGGGGTAGAGTTTAAGGGAGACCACTGGCAGGTCAACACTGTCAATGGGACTGTGGAAGGTCGCTATGTGATTGCAGCTGACGGTGCTACTGGACCGATGGCAAAATGGTTGGGATTCAAAGAACGTAAGTCACGTTTAGCATTAGCCCTAGAAGTGCCAAAATCGGACACTAATAGTAAGGAGATCCATTTTGACTTTGGTCAGGTCAAAAATGGCTTTATCTGGAATATTCCTAAAGCCGAAGGCTACTCCATTGGTCTTGGCTCCTTACGGGGTGGTGACCTCAAAGACATCCAAAAGATAGTCAAAGGTTATGCGGAGAAATCCGGCTTAGACCTGAGTAGCTGTCAACAGCACGAAGGTGCCATCTGTGTCTGGGAAGGTCAGGAGAAGCTCCATACACAAAATGCTGTATTAGCTGGGGAAGCTGCTTGTGTGGTGGATCCCATGACTGCTGAGGGAATTCGACCCTCCATGTTTAGTGGGATGAAAGCAGCTGAGGCCATTCAACAAGCTTTGGCAGGTCAAGCTGATGCCTTAGAAAACTATACCCAGGTGATGCAGGAAGAACGGGGAACTGATATGAGTTGGGCTGCTAAGCTCGCTGGTGCGTTCTACAGCTTTCCCGGAATTGGGTACAAAGTCGGCGTTAAAAAACCCGTTGCTACTCAAATCATGCTCAACATTCTGTGTGGGCAATTACGCTACTCCGAAGTAGTAAATCGTGCCATGAAGCGCTTGAACCCATTAAGCGGGGGATAATGGTGATAGGATAATTAATCTTTTCTGGTATCTTATCACGTAAATAGTTGGGGTTGTTGAGGGTGGACGCTTGACTGTCAACCCTCAACCGTCAACAGATAATACCATTAATGTCGGGTAAAAATGACCATACTTGACCCCACCACAGGACTACGGGCAAGTAACTTTCCCTCTAGGTCAGTAATTTCCAACTTGCTAAAGTCTAATTCTTGAGACTGACTCAGCATCCTTTGAGCTAAGGTATTCTGCTGAGCATCGTTGAGTTGGTACCACTCATCATTTACCTTGACCAAGAGCATACTTCTGAGAAAGTTCGCCTCAATTGCTTGAATCAGGTCATTACCGTACTGAGCGGTAATAGCCGCAATTTGATTTTGAATTGCGACAATCAGGCTTTGTTCAGGAGTTAACTCTGGTGTGGGTATGGGTTCCGATTCCACCAGTTGTGATTCCTGAGGAACTTCCAAATTTTGTGGAGAATTAATGGTATCAGCAGGAACTTGTGCCACCTGTGCTGGTGTCTTTGGTAGAAGCGTTAGTGTTGTCCATAGAATGACTACTACCACGCTTGCGATCGCACCAGTCAACATCCAATCAGACAGTTTTTCATTCCAAGCTGCCGGTAGCAAGGAGCGGACTTTTTTTAAGGTGCCATCCCAAAACTGGCCAAGAGTACTAAGAATCGGCAGCAAGCGATTCATTAATCCAGACTTAGGCTCAGAAGACGATAACTTTCCCTTGCCAGTTGTCTGAGGCGATGGACTTGTTGTTTCCAAGCTGTCTTCGGATTTATCTGTCACTGATGGTGTCGGCGGCGTTTGAATTGGTTCATCCTTTGCCGCTTCTGGCTGCTGTTTTTGCTCTTCTGACATTGTAATTCCTGCTCCATAAAACTTATGCAAAACTTACCAAAGCTCGTTAAAGCTGTTTATTTCCTGCTTCTTCCGGAACTGTCGGCAGCACTCCGTCCACAGGCAGACACCATAGAGCCTACGGCGTTTTTTAAATTAATTGCTGCGTTTAAGTCTCTGTCAAGACTCAACCCACACTTAGGACAGTTGTAAGTCCTGATTTTCAAGGTCATTTTTTGACGATGCCCACAACTTGAACACAGTTGAGATGATGGGTAGAATCTGTCTACAATGACTAACTTTGAGCCATACCATTCACATTTGTATTCCAGCTGTCTCTTGAATTCGTAAAACCCTTGGTCAGCAACAGACCCAGCTAGCCTGTGATTAGCCATCATGCCTGATACATTCAAATCTTCAATTGCTACCGTGCCGTGGTTCTTAGCTAAGTAGGCAGTCAGTTTATGTAATGTATCTTTGCGAATGTTGGCTACTCTCTGATGTTTTTTGGCTAGTCGGTTTACTGCTTTGTACCAGTTCTGAGAACCTTTAACTTTTCTGGACAAGTCACGCTGACACCTCGCTAGTTGTTTTTTGGCTTGGCGATAAGGTTTAGAACCACATATAATTTCCCCAGTACTTAGTACGGCTAATGCCTTGACCCCTAAATCTACTCCCACTACATCTATTTGCTTTGGGGTTGGGTTTGGTTCATGTCCATAATGAAAACTTAGATACCAACCGTCAGCCTGACGAGATATGGTAATTTTCTTTGTCGTCACTTCTGGCAAAGGCTCATAAGTCCTCACCCAACCTAGTTTAGGTAGTTTATGCTTGCAGCCTGACAGTTTAATTGGTGCTCCAGAATTATCAATAGTAAAGCTATCATGGGCTCCTTTTTTCTTAAATCTAGGGTATCCACCATTACCTTGAAAAAATCGCTTGTAAGCTTCTCCTAAATCAATAAAAGCGTATTGGTACACTTTGGAGGATAACTGATTCATCCAAGGGTATTGAGGCTTTACGTAATTGGTAAAAAGCTTTCTGAGCTTACTAGCTGATGGCTTTAGCCCTTCTGAGTAAGCTTGTTGCCATAAAGCCAATCCCCAGTTATAAACCCATCTAGAATACCCTGCATGTTTAGCCATCAAAGTTTTCTGATGGTTATTTAGCTTTAGTTTAGTTTGAAGAGCTTTATACATATTTGCTAACCTTTGATGAGGTTTTCTACTAATAGTTAGCACTCCCAGGCAGCGCCATTTGTTGATTCAATGGATTAACACTCCTCCTTACTCACTATATGTCGGTTTCGCGTTGCTCAAGCAAGTTGATGTCAGGGGTAAGGCTAACCCCGTATCTATAGCACCTCACCCCTCACAGTCCCCAATTTTTCGGTCAAAATGTTCCCATAATGTTAATGGGAAATTGAAGAGGTATTATACCCAATCAATTTCCCAGTATTAAAGCTCCGTCTTCAAGGTAGGAGGGCTGAGATATTTGCGATTCGGTTATACCGCAGCAAAGTAAACTTTTGATTTAACAGGGTCAGGGTTCATAGTTTTGTCACCTGGTTGCCACCCTGCTGGGCAAACTTCATCGGGATGAGCTTGAACGTATTGAATCGCTTTCAAGGTACGCAGGGTTTCGTCAACGCTACGACCAAAGGAGAGGTTATTGATAGTAGCGTGCTGGATTATGCCCTCCTTGTCGATGATGAATAAACCACGCAAGGCAATACCGGCTTCCGGGTCAAGAACGTTGTAAGCTGTGCTGATTTCTTTTTTGATATCAGAAACCAGAGGATAAGCTAAATCGCCTACACCACCACTCTTGCGGTCAGTCTGAATCCAAGCCAGGTGAGAGAATTCACTGTCAACAGAGACGCCAAGGACTTCGGTGCCTAGTTCTTTGAATTCTTCAAAGCGATCGCTAAATGCAGTAATTTCGGTAGGACAAACAAAAGTGAAGTCTAGGGGATAGAAAAACACAACGACGTATTTACCACCATAGTCAGACAGTTTAATTGTCTTGAACTCTTGCTCGAATACAGCAGTGGCCGTGAAGTCGGGAGCCAGTTGGCCTACCCGGAGACATCCTTCTGTTGTAGTCATATAGTTATGCTCCTTAAAGTGTGTAGGGTGTCAGTTGGCTACAGATTGCTGATCAAGTGGTGGTCACCTCAAACCGTGCTACCCATACTATTTCTCAAAGTGCTGGCTAAATACATACATCTTGAGAGGGAGTTCATGGATAAGAAAATGATCTACCCAATATCCGATTTTCATGGCCAGACCATGATCTGTAACCAACCACACAAATGGTATCAAATCTAATTGATTATTTACGAACCTTTACAAATATATCATAGTCATAACGATTTTGATTAGTAGGGTTTTCTTCAGGTGCGACAATCACGCGAATTTAATTCTTAATGGTAAGAGCGCACCGAAGTATCCAATATTAGCAAATACTTGATGGAGCTTTATCCTTGATCCTTCCCAATTACTCTTTTAGATTTTATTCTTCATGCTTTATAATTTGCTGTTAACCCTTCATCCTTCAAAAATACTCAATTCCAACAGGGTTACCTCCCAAACCAATCGCGGCTGAGCATAACTGAGCAGGTATCGCCGAGCTTGCTCTAGCTTTTTAATCATGTCTGGTTGAGTGTGTGATTGCCAGTAGCAGTGTTGTAAATACTTCACTAACCAAAGCTGAGTGTGGGTATCCAGCTTGTTGTCGATTTCCTTTGCCAGTGCTAATGCTTGACGGGATGTGTGGGGTAACTGGGTAAGTTGGCTGAGTAAGTTTGGGGGCATAGCTTGGAGTTGCTCAAAAGCAGCGATCGCTTCCCCTGGACTTCCCTGGGCAATGGCGAGTACTGATGGTTCCTGTAAAATCTGTTGATGACCGGTTTGCCGCAGCACTGTTGTCATAGTTTCGGGCCCCAGGCGATAAAATGGAATCCGCTGACAGCGAGACACTAGGGTCGGCAACAAAGATTCAGTGCTAGGTGCGATCACAATCAACGTAGCATTTCCCGGTTCTTCGAGAGTCTTCAGCAAACCATTGGCTGCTGGCTCTGCCATAGTTTCTGCCTGCTCTAGTACCACCACCTTGCGCGATGCTTCTAGAGGAGAATTACTCAGAAACCGAGCTATTTCCCGAATTTGTTCCAACCGAATTTGGGGGGGTGCCTGACGCTGAATTCCTTTTTGGACAGCCTCTGTAGCAGAAACAAGTATACCATTGTGGAGATAGGTTGGCTCTACCCACAATACATCTGGGTGATTGCCCTGAATAAGTCGTTTTTTAATTGAGACTTGCCCATCAGCGGGGATACCTTGACAAAACAACTGTTCAATAAAAGCCCGTGCTACCAGACTCCGCCCCACCCCAGATGGACCGGCAAACAGGTAGGCAGGGGCAATGCGGTTGGTTGTAATTGCTCCGTGCAATAATGCGATCGCTTGGTCTTGCCCTAGGATAAAGTCGAACGCTCCTGGAACCATGATTTAAACCGTTCACGCAAAATCTTCTGAATGGAATTATGGACTTCCTCCTCACTGTAGCTAGCATCTACCCGAACAATCCGATCGGGATTTTGTTGATACAACTCCTGAAATCCCTGCTGCACTCGTCGGTGAAATGCTAAGTCAGCTTGCTCCATGCGGTCAACGGTTCCCCGCTGTCGCGCCCGTTCCAGACCAATTTCGACATCAATATCCAGCCACAGGGTGAGGTCACTTTCCAGTCCACCAGTAGCAATTTGATTAAGCTCCTCGATCAATTTCAAGTCAATACCTCGCCCATAACCTTGGTAGGCAATTGTGGAATCCGTGTAGCGATCGCATAAAATAATTGCTCCGTTGACTAACTGTGGCTTAATCAACTCTTCAACATGTTCAGCCCGATCAGCAGCATAGAGTAAAAGTTCAGCCCGAGGGTGAATCGGTGAGGAATCTCTATCCAGTAGCAGTTGGCGAACCTTAGTGCCTAATAATGTTCCCCCCGGTTCTCTAGTGACTACAACAACGGGCATGGTTTGATCCAAAGTACCTAGACAGTCTTGTAAGCCACTAGCTCGAAGCCAATTTGAGCATCGCTGTAGTTGGGTAGTTTTACCACCACCTTCCACTCCCTCGAAAACAATTAGCTTACCGCTCAAGCCTACCTCCTTTACTACTCATGCCTAAACATGTTGATAGCCTACAGCTTAAACCATGGGTTGAACAAGCTCAGGCATTCAGCATTCAGCGGTCAGCGGTCAGCCGTCAGCTTATTTTATTCAAAAGGATTGCGCTACGCGCACCCTGCGCGAACAGTAGCCTGGAAGAGGCTTCGACGCTGGAACTTTCCTCCCATAAACACCTCAACTAGCGTGGCCTACGGCCAATAGCTGATAGCTGATAGCTGATAGCTGATAGCACCGATTGCGCTACGCGCACGCTGCGCGAACAGTAGCGTAGCCATTAGCGTAGCGTCGCCCAAAGGCTGACGGCTGACAGCTGATAGCTGACGGCTGAATGCTCCCTTGGCGATAAATCACGCCTAATTAAGCTGTGCTAAGAAATACTGACGATATAAATCACAACTTGGCATGACGTAATTTCCGTCAAAGGTTATCAAACCTAGATTTTTTAATCTATTGATTAAGATTGAATCTAACTCAACACCTCTATCGGTTTGAATCACCTTGTTGAAGAAACTGGCTAACTCATGATTTTGCCTAAGTCTAGTTAATTTTAGCAGCAGATGAACCCTAGAAATTACCTCTCCAGTAGGTGCTTGATCAAGAATTTTTTCTAGGCTAAGGTTTTGGCAAGCCAAGTGATAGAGAGCAAGCTGCCTAGAGGGGCGACAATTAGGGGGAAAAATCAGGTATGACAAGGGGTTTAAGGAAATAGCCTCCGGAAAAATCGGAGGCTATTGTCAATATTTTTTCTTTGTTGACAACAAAATTATGCAACGCCCTGAATTATTACCAAAAAAATGCAGCAGTAGCTTGGAGGAACAAAAACAAGTCTTATCACCAAGTATAGAGTTATTGAAAGAATGTTCCGATATCTAAAAAGAGTAGGATATAGTATGGAAGATACTAAATTCAATAATGACCGACTTGTTTCTATTATTTTATTGCGGTGCGCATTCCATCGCCTAGGTAATGCGCACCAATATAAATTAATTTAGACTATAGTTGGCCATTTTTTTTAGGTCATAACGGCAAACATAAAGGTGTCGATCACTATGTAAATAGTACCACTTAAAAACAAATATTATACAAACGAC
>NZ_JAAHFV010000108.1:0-17835 GCF_010672755.1 Moorena sp. SIO1F2 | reverse complement strand
TGACCAGTGACCAAAATGGTCTAGCTGCTGCCCAAACCGTTGAATTAGCAGAAGATCAAGCCAGACTTAGAGCCTTAGCTGCTTTAGGCATGGATAGCACCAAAGGGATTGATCAAAACAAGGATAATCCCAGAGCAAAGCGTGAGGTAAATCTGCCGCTGCAACCATTGCCTCGCTATGATGTTGGCTCGACCTCAGCAAGTCAGGAACAGACTCAACCCAATCATCATTTTACTCAAGCTACTCGAACCGGTGACACCAGTAGTTACTCTTTCTCAGAGTCAAGAGCTAGAGAGGTTAGGGAAACCGCTGCCAATATCCCATCAGTAGAACCAGCAAGGAACTTTAGCAATGATTCCTTCTCAAGGGAAGTAGAAACCTCTGTGCCAGCTGACATCCCTAAGAAGAGGGAGCCAATTAGCTACCAGACCTCACAACCTGATCCTCCAGTCCAGTCATATTCTCAACATACCATGGAGACTAACACCAGTGACATGGGATCATCGAGTCTTCCGATTATTGACCATTCTGAAATCATTACTAAAACCAATGTAGAAATGAAGCGTCTCGGTTGGACAACTCAACAGGGGAAAGACTATCTTCTACAAACTTACGGTAAGCGATCGCGTCAGCTGCTCAGTGACGATGAGTTAATGTCTTTTCTGAGGTATCTAGAATCCCAACCAATACCTTCAGATTCGTAAGCTATTCCCTATTTAATCCCTCTAATTATAACGTTCAAATCCATTGCAACTTCTCCATAAAACTCCCAAAAAAACTTTTGTAAAACCCTTGACAACATAAACTATAATAATTATGATTATAGTTATAACGTCGAGTTCAATATTTGAAACATGTCACCAGAATTTAACCCAAACCTCAAAAAATACCCTGTTGAGCACACTCTCAAAGGCTCTCGTAAAGCAGTAATCTATAGCATGCACACCCTCTATGTTTTTGGCTATGCAGAGATTTGCGAGTGGAGCCCTATGGAGCCGACGGAGGTTCCAGGAGAAGTGAAGACTACAATGATGAAGTATTGGCTGTTGCCATAACACGTTAAATTTCTGGGGGGGTTTCCCCCCTAGCAAAGGCTCCTGGTCTTGTAAAATAAGATCACATCAGGTTTGGTTTGGGATCTGACTGACATGACAATTTCAATCCACTTACTGTGGCATTGAAAAAGCCGTAGACATAATGTCTACGGCTATTTTTTTTTCTTTTTAGACTTATTGCCTATTGCTAGCATGCCTATTGCCTATTGCCTAGTCTTGCCTATTACCTAGGGGGTGTTTTCAAAGTTTTCCGCAAGATTTAGATCCCCCCCAGCCCCCCTTAAAAAAGGGGGGAGCCATACTCAAAGTCCCCCTTTTTTAAGGGGGACCAACGGGGGATCTCCGAGGCAAGAAGACACGCCCTAGTATTGCCTTTTTCTCAAAATATCTTACTAATCAAGTCTGGTAATTCCTTACATATAGTAACCATATTAGCAGTAGGAGACAAAGCACCAGCAATTCTGATTAGCATTTTCATAGCCTTGTTGGCTATTTTCTTCACAGCACTATCTTCGGAATTAGTTAAAGAAGAAGCGATGTCTTCAATTTGTTCTAGGGCTTCTGCTTTGTCTTCGTCATCCAAATCTTCTGCTAAGACTGCGCTTTGCAGTTTACTGAGTAATTCCTTCAGTTGTTTTTTATCAGACTCAGGCTCAGCATCAAAGCTAGGTAACTGGTTGATAGTATTGGTAACCTTACCACTAATATCACCTAAGTTAAACCAACCAGCACTACTACTTGTAACTTTAGCGTTGCCAGATATGTTGCCAGATCCAGATATATTGATTTTGGAACTTTCATCGTTACTATTAGCCATTAGTTCAGAAAAATCTCCAGAAATATTACCTTCTTGTGATGATAGCAAGACTAATTGTTGAATATCACCTTTAAACTGAATTGATTGATTACTATCTTGTTGATCGTTAGATACTAATTGGTTCAAACCTATTATATCATCAAGTAAACTCAAAACATTTACCATCTTATAGCTTTCTTGACATTGAATGGTGTATTGCTTATCTGCTAGAAATTGTCGCAATCTTTCAAAGGGATAAAAGAATGGCGACTGACTGTCTTTACACTTATGACAATTACAAGGTATTAACTTACTGTACTTCAAGCGCTTATAAGAATCATGTATTCTATCTAGTTCGTAAGCAACTATGGTTAATAATCCCCGCTTATCTCTACCAGCAACCCTAATCTTAATCTCCCGTTTAGCGTAATATTCAATCACTTCCGCTTTGGTTTTGTCCTTAGTTAAGATGACGCCACTTTTCCAAACGTATTTGTGTCGGTCAATATACTGGTGCATCACCACAATAAGCCGAGTGAGAATACCCTTGGGCATAAAATCATGATAATCGTAGCGTAAAATCAGATTGTGAGATTCATGCCAGTTATAGTCTGGTTGGTTATCGCTGAGGAGTTGAGGGGCGATAAAGGTATCTTTGCAATCAGGAATTTCATAGCAAAGTTGGAATTTCTTCATTAGTTCTAGTAATTCTCCTCTGCTAGAGGCATACTTGTCGTCTTTCCAAATACGTTTTAAATCCTTGCGGGTAAACTTTCCTTTGTTATTAATAACGTCATGATTATCTAGCACTTTGTAAACTGCATCGGTCGCCCATTCTGGTTTAAGAATGACTATTTTATATAACAACGAATCTTCTTGCTGCTGGAAATGAAGACATATGCCTAAATCATGGAGATATCCGCTTAACTGTAATGCATCTTCCCGTTGAGTAAATCCATTGGTTTCACAGATATCTAGATATTCCTGAAGAGATATATAATCCCGGGAATCGTTTTCTAAAGCTTGACGAACCTTTACCCAAGTTTTCGGTAATACTTGTCCGACGTGAGGTAAATTTTTAATGTGATATTGAATAGCATCGATAATCTCTGCTAACCCTCGGTTAGTTTTGAGATTAGTAGCCAGAGTTTTTTCGAGATTGGTAAATTGTCCTCGCAAAGCGCTTTCGTTAATTTCCCTTTGGCGGTCTTGTTTCTCGTTTTTAATAATCAACAGGGGGCTATTGTCACTAAATTGTTCTACACTATTGAGCCAATAATAAAAATCCGTATCTTCTTTCCGACTATCCGCCACTAAAGTATAGAGAGAACGTTTACTTAAAAAAAACTGATGGGTAGCATGATAAATTTCTTGGCCGCCAAAATCCCAAATATTGATTTTAAAGTCTCGTTCGTTATCTAGAGGGAAACTCCATTTAATAACATCAATGCCTTCTGTAGATTCTTGATTGTCTTGGAGTTGGTATTCGGGGTCTTGAATTTTTTGAGCTAAACTGGTTTTACCTGCTCCTGGCTCACCGACAATCAACAACTTAGCTTCATAGATATAAGCTTCTCCTTCTTCTCTTAATTGCCGAAAATATTGTTTAACAGCATCTACCCCTTTACTGACAACTTCTGGTGGTGGAACAACCAGGGGATTTCCCGATAACTCTAGCTGGGTTAAATTGGAGAGATTTCCAAGAGATTCCGGCAGGTTGGTTAGTTGATTCCATCGTAAATCTAGCTGGGTTAAATTGGAGAGATTTCCAAGAGATTCCGGCAGGTTGGTTAGGTGATTATCCGATAAATCTAGCCATGTTAAATTGGAGAGATTTCCAAGAGATTCCGACAGTTCTTTTAGTTGATTATGCCATAAAATTAGCCTGTCTAAATTGGAGAGATTACCAAGAGATTCCGGCAGGTTAATTAGTTTATTTTTTGATAAATATAGCCTGGTTAAATTGTAGAAATTTCCAAGATATCCCGGCAGATTTATTAGTTTATTTCTCGATAAATTTAGACTGATTAAATTGGAGATATCCCCAAGAGATTCCGGCAGTTTAGTTAGTTGATTACCCGATAAATCTAGCCATGTTAAATTGGATAGATTTCCAAGAGATTCCGGCAGGTTGCTTAGTTGATTATGCGATAAATTTAGCCATGTTAAATTGGATAGATTTCCAAGATATTTTGGGAGTTCCTCTATTTTGTTATGGCTTAAGTTTAATACTTTAATTTGTTTGATTTCAAAAACTTCTTCTGGTATCTTGGTCAATGGTTGGGCTCGATCTGGAAAAAAATTAACGAAAACATCTAATATTGAATTATCTGATTTATTACTCAAATCTAGTACTTCAAGGTTTTTTTCCTTGGCTTCTTGGATTTTTTCTTGGAAGCGTGTTGGTATCCTATCTTCGCTCATATAGCAATTGTTATTTGGGTGAGTTAGAAAGCTTATGGCTTTAAGGCAATAGGCTTTTAAGGTAATCAGCGTAAAAAAAGACTGTACCTCATAATTGCGATAAACGCTGTATTATCCCTGACCCAACAAATCTATTTTAATCTTTCCTATAGAAAAGTGATGTGGCATCACTGGTTAACTGCAACAACAAGTATTTATACTTAAAAACTTTGCTGAAAGAATTTCCTTCTTTGATTCAGCAATGGCAAAATTGGGCATTGCCTAAATGCGGGATGATTTGAATAGTTTTGTGAAATGGGCATCTTGGTGAAATGAGCATCTTAGTGGAATGGGCATCTTAGTGGAATAGGCATCTTGCCTGTTCCACCCAAATCAACCTACTCCCCCGACTCCCGACTCCCGACTCCCGACTCCCGATTCCCGACCCCCCCACACTTACCTTGGCCGGATCCTCTAGGATGACAGATGAAGCAGGAAAGTCCTATCGTGAGGGTAAAGCTAGAGCTATATTCCTTCCGGATTACTCTCAGTAGTTGCCTAACCTGTAGATTCACTTTAAGCTAATTGTTCTTTGAGGCTGTACCGTGCCTAAATCTATTCCATTACTATCTATTCTTGTTCTGATGGGTTTGATGAGTTGGTCAGCACCAGTGGCTGGACAAGCACTCATTCCCTATACCCTAAAATTGGATTCAGAGGAACTCGAACAGCAGGGCTTAACTCTGGCTCAAGAAGCCATTCAGTTAGTCCGCTTTCAACAATACGACCTGGCCCTGCCTAAGGCCAAGTTAGCCACTCAACTTGCCCCCAACATCTATCAAACCTGGTTTATCTTGGGAACGTTGTACGTACAGTCCCAGGAGTTGGATCAAGGCATTGAAGCCTTGCAAAAGTCTTTCTCTCTGGCACCAGAAGAGGCTGGAGTGCTGTTCACCTTGGGGTCAGCCTATTTTCAAAAAACTGAATATAGAAAAGCGATCGCTCAGTTGAAAGCGGGTTTAAAACTCAAGCCCGATGTGCCAGAAGCCCTGTTTGACTTGGGTAACTCTTACTATATGCTGAATCAGTATACTGAAGCCATCGATGCTTACAACAAAGCTGTTGCCCAAGACAAAAACTTTTGGCCAGCCATCAACAACATTGGGTTGGTGAACTATGAACAAGGGGATGTGGAGAGTGCCATTAAACAATGGGAAGCAGCGATAGGGATTGATAAAGAGGCCGCAGAACCTCAACTTGCGATCGCTGTGGCTCTGTATGCCCAAGGGGATATCGAAAAGGCACTATTAATGGGAGAAGCGGCAATCCGCCTAGATAGCCGCTATGCTAACTTAGAGTTTCTTAAGGAAAACCTGTGGGGTAAGCGCCTGCTTTCTGAAACCGAAAAGTTTCTGGAAAATCCCAGAATCCAAGCCACCATTATCCAGAGTCAAGGTCTACCCTAAGCAGCCCAACTCCACCTGTCATGGGTGACTCCTAAAAACAGTGCTTGATCTCCATCAATTGCCAATAGGGGAGGGATCGCAACCAAATATGGGCAATCATCTCAAGGGGGGTGGTTTAAGATTGGCAATTTTCAAGAAAGGAATTTAATTGTCCTGGGGCAATAGAGCGATGATCTGATTAACAAACTGTTGATGGTCAACAACAGGTTTGGAGATGTAGTCATCGGCACCACTTTGCTTAAGGAAGTTTTCTCGATCCCCTTCCATCGCATGAGCAGTGACCAGAATAATCGGCAGTTGGGACGTTTCAGCATCAGCCTTAAGCATTTGGGTAATCTTAATGCCGTCTACTGATTTACCCTGATAAACACTATGAGCTAGGGAAACATCCATCAAGATAATGTCTGCCTCCCCAGCTTGGGCTATCTGCATTACTTCTTCTACATCTTCAGTATGCTTTACATTCAAACCGCCCCGCTTACTGAGAATCTTGGAAAAAACACGAGCATTAATCGGATCATCTTCGACAATCAGAACGGTTTTCATGGGTCTTGGATCAAGAGTGTCATTTTTGGCAAAAGTGTCATTTGATCATAAGTTTGACAGGGAATCGGTCATGTTGCTATTTCAAATGCAAGATGTCATCTTCTCAAGTCTACTTTCCCCAAATGCTTAGCTAACTAGTAATGTTCATGGGACTGATACAGGTGATAGGCGGCTTTTTACCAGGCAAGCTGACGCTCCTGGAAAAAGCCTTCCCTAACTGCATCCAAACCTAGATTATAGTGTCTTGGGGACAGTGGGCACAACGACTTGTTAGAAGCGAAGCTTCTGGCTGGGTTTTCCTTGAGCCTATTTCTTTGAGTCGTGCCCATAGTTATGCTTGGCAAAACCCACCACTATCTTAAGGCGGGAAATCGGCTTTGGAACCAGATGCTCAGATTTTATGTAAGCATTCAGCCGTCAGCCGTCAGCTTATTTTATTCAATAGCTGAGAGCTGAGAGCTGATAGCTGATAGCTGAGAGCTGAGAGCTGAGAGCTGAGAGCTGAGAGCTGAGAGCTGAGAGCTGATAGCTGATAGCTGATAGCTATTGAAGAAATTCTCTTGTGCTGATCTTTGCGATCTTTTCGAGTACCGTAGCCTTAACGAGCGTGCAATTTCCCTATACCCTAAACCCCAACACCCTGTGGTCAATTCCTTGGAGGATTTTTGATGGCAAAACAGCTGAACCTAATGGGAAACAGTAATGTCATTCCCACAGCCCTACATTTGGAGATGCAACGGTCATATCTTGAATATGCCATGAGTGTGATTGTGGGGCGTGCTTTACCTGATGTCCGTGATGGGCTTAAGCCCGTACATCGACGTATCCTATATGCGATGCACGAATTAGGGTTAACCCCAGATCGACCATACCGGAAATGTGCTCGTGTGGTTGGGGATGTGTTGGGTAAATATCACCCCCACGGTGACCAAGCGGTGTATGAAGCGATGGTGCGGTTAGTCCAGGACTTTTCGACCCGCTATCCCCTCCTGGACGGTCATGGCAATTTTGGTTCGGTGGATAATGATCCACCAGCAGCCATGCGTTACACTGAAACCCGACTTTCTCCCGTGGGCGCTCAAGCCCTATTGTCAGAAATTGGGGAAGCAACGGTTGATTTTATCGACAACTTTGATAGCTCCCAGCAAGAGCCAGTTGTACTCCCGGCACAATTACCAATCTTGTTGCTCAATGGTTGCTCTGGCATTGCTGTGGGCATGGCAACCAATATTCCTCCTCACAATTTGGTAGAGATAGTAGATGGCTTGATTGCTCTGATTGACCGTCCCGATTTAGCAGATGAAAAACTCTGGAAATTAATTCCCGGACCCGATTTTCCCACTGGGGGGGAAATTGTGGCAGCTGAGGGGATTCGGGATGCCTATACTACGGGTCGTGGCAGTATACCCATTCGAGGCATCACCAAGCTTGAAACCATTCAAGTCGGTCGAGGGAAACGGGGGCAACGCAGGGCAATTGTAGTGAGTGAGTTGCCCTATCAGGTGCATAAGGCCGCCTGGATTGAAAAAGTGGCAGCTTTGGTCAATCAAGGGCGTATAGAAGGGATTAGCGATATCCGAGATGAAAGCGATCGCGAAGGGATGCGGGTGGTGGTGGAACTCAAACGAGATGCTCAGCCATCAGTGGTTCTCCAGCAGTTGTATAAGCAAACTCCCCTGCAAACAAACTTTGGTGCTATCCTGCTGACCTTGGTAGATGGACAACCCCGACAACTTACCCTGCGGCAGTTGTTAGAATCATTTATTAGCTTCCGAGAACAGACTCTAACCCGCCAATATACCTATGAGCAGTCCCAGAAAGAAAGACGTCTTCACCTGGTAGACGGGTTACTGGCTAGCCTCAATCAGCTGGATGCCATGATTGACATTCTCAGAAATGCTCCTGATGGTACCACCGCTAAGCTTTCCCTGCAAAACCAGTTAAACTTAAGTGAAATCCAGGCTGACGCAATTCTGGCCATGCCCATGCGACGGCTAACTGGCTTAGAACGAGAAAAGTTAGAGACCGAGCGTGAGGAACTTTCCCAGCGCCTGGAACAGCTGCAACAATTACTCAATGATCGGCGGGAATTGCTCAAAGCCCTGAAGAAAGATTTGCGATCGCTTAAACGGAAGTACGGTGATCCTCGCCGTACCCTAATCAACTCTATTGCTTCCACTGAAGAACAGCAAGAACAACCGATAGCTCCTCAACACAAGAGTAAGAAATCTGCTCAACCCCAAAAAACTCCTGATACCCTACCTAATGCTCCAACTGAGCCAGAACAAACACTTCTAGAATTTACCTACCAAGGGTATATACAGCGGCAAAGTGCCACAACACAGCCAAAATTACCGAAGTCAATTAAACAAGGGGAGGACTTTGTAGTTGAGGCTCAGCTGTCGCTCACTACACAAGAATTAATGGTAATCACTGCTTCTGGCAAAGCCTACCCAGTCAAAATTAGAGATATTCCACCAGCAGCTGGACGCAAGCAGGGCATTCCCTTGGTAAAGTTGCTGCCAACTTCGGTTCAATCAGAAACAGTTGTGGCTCACTTTAGGGTGCCAGATGACTTAGAAAACTTCACCCTAGTTTTGCTGACTCACCAAGGTAAAATTAAGCGTGTATCAGTGTCTGAGTTGACCAAACTAACGAACCGTGGTATGTTGCTTACCAAGTTCAGAAATGAGGATCAGCTACAGTATGCTAACCTATCTACTACTACAGCTACACAAGTGGTGGTAGCAACCAGCAATGGACGGCTGTTGCGCTTTGAGATTAATGACAAACAGTTACCGATTATGGGACGCAGTGCTCAAGGAAATCAAGCCTTGCGGCTAAAGGGTAAAGAAAAGCTGGTTGGCTGTGTTGTTTTAGGGGAAGAGGAAAACCTCTTACTGGTGTCTGAGCAGGGGTATGGAAAGCGCCTCCCCGCGCAGGCGATCAGGTTGGCTAATCGGGGAGACCTGGGAACTCAAGCGCTACAGTTTAAGACCGCTAAAGATGCTTTGGTCAGCATGGTCACCGATTCCATCGCCAATGAGGTCATGGTAGTCACTTCCGTTGGCGGTAAGCGTTTAGCAATGGAATCGGTGCCGATTTGGGGAAAAGATGGCACAGGGGATCCCATTGCCCAACTCAAGGCAGAGGAAAAAATCATTACTGTTACTCCTCTGGTTCAGGAGTTAACTGTTTAACTGGTTCAGGAGTTAACTGTTTAAGGCGATAGCCCACACTGTGAACAGTTTCAATCAAATCTCTGGGTGCGCCAGCTAATCTCAGTTTGCGCCTCAAACTTTTGATGTAAGCGTTGACCGTCTCCTCTTCGGGAGGGTTTTCAAAAGACCAGACGTGCTCGATAATTACACTACGAGTCAGTACCCGCCGACCGTTGCGCAGGAAAAATTCGAGTAAACTATACTCCTTACGGGTAAAGTGGATAAGTTGGTGCTCATAGCTTACTTCATAGGTACTCGGGTCAAGACGCAAATCGCCCCACTGAAGTACTGGTGGTGCGATAGATTGACCTCGGCGCAGCAGAGCCCGAATCCGAGCGAATAATTCTGGTAAGTCAACTGGCTTAACTAGATAATCATCAGCCCCTGCATCTAGACCCTTGACTTTATCATTAGTGTTATCGCGACCCGTCAACATTAGAATCGGGATTTGATTGCCTTGGGCTCGCAATTTTCGACAAACACCAAAGCCATCAAGCTTGGGCAGAGTCAGATCTAGCACCATCAAGTCATAATCAAGCATTTGGGATTGCTGGCAAGCAACTTCCCCATTGGTAACCAGATCAACCACGTAACGTTGGTTGGTGAGGGCTTCGGATAAATTTTCAGCAAGGAGAATATCATCTTCCACTAACAAAATTTTCATTGTAGAAGTAGTTTTTTGTTAAAAATGACTGATAAGAGTACATAGGTAAAGTCTAAAAGAGATTGGAGTGGCGATTCTACGTCAAGACTAACTTATGTTACTATCGTTCCTCTCGTTCCTCCAGTTTCTGCGTAGATCAGCAACAGTAAAGTTGACAGCAGTCACAACCACTGTTCATAATTATCAGGTGGATAAACTTTAGCATTCAAAATAAACCCTTGGCTAACGTTGTTGTAATTGGTGCCCAGTGGGGCGATGAAGGAAAAGGCAAAATAACAGATCTGCTGAGTCGTTCAGCAGATGTAGTCGTCCGTTACCAGGGGGGCGTCAATGCTGGGCATACGGTTGTTGTTCAAGGTCAAACGTTTAAACTGCATCTGATTCCTTCTGGAATTTTATATCCGGATACAGAGTGTATTATTGGTTCCGGTACAGTTATTGACCCACAAGTTTTAATTACTGAACTTGACCAACTTGAAGCACTGGGCATTTCCACTAAAAATCTGCTGATTTCAGACATAGCCCATGTCACGATGCCTTATCATCGATTGATTGACCAAGCATCGGAAGAGCGCCGGGGTAGGCAGAAAATTGGTACCACTGGTCGTGGCATTGGTCCGACCTATGCGGATAAATCAGAGCGTGCTGGTATTCGGATCATTGACCTGATGGATCCGGAAGTATTGGTAGAAAAGTTAACCTGGACGATTAATTATAAGAACGCTATTTTAGAGAAGCTCTATAATCTACCGCCGTTAGACCCAGCAGTTGTGATCAAGCAATACCAGGAGTATGCTGAACGGCTAGGCTCCTATGTGGTCGATAGTTCCTTGAAGATTTATGAGGCGATTGAGCAAAAACGCAATATTCTGTTTGAAGGCGCTCAAGGGACACTGCTAGATTTAGATCATGGGACGTACCCCTATGTAACCTCTTCCAATCCGGTTGCTGGTGGAGCTTGTGTGGGTGCTGGTGTAGGACCGACAATGATTGATCGGGTGATTGGTGTGGCAAAAGCTTACACAACCAGAGTCGGAGAAGGACCGTTTCCCACAGAGATTCACACTCGAGAAGGAGAGTTACTTTGTGAGCTAGGATCAGAATTTGGGACAACCACCGGTCGCCGCCGCCGTTGTGGCTGGTTTGATGCCGTCATTGGTCGCTACGCTGTTAGGATTAATGGTCTTGACTGTCTAGCGATCACCAAACTGGATGTACTCGATACCTTTGAAGAAATTAAGGTGTGCGTCGCCTATGAAATTGACGGTGAAATCAGTCGGGAATTTCCTAGCAGCACTAGCGTGTTTTCCCGATGCCAGCCCGTTTACAAAACCCTATCCGGTTGGCAAACATCTACTGCTGAATGTCGGTCTTTAGAGGATTTACCCACCGAAGCCTTGGATTATCTTAAATTCCTGGCAGAACTGATGAAAGTTCCTATTGCTGTGGTTTCCTTAGGAGCCAGCCGCGACCAGACAATTATTGTGGAAGACCCAATCCACGGTCCAAAGCGAGCACTATTGGATGCTAGCGGTACACCGATAACTTCGGGAGTTTGAGGGTGTCAGGGTGTCAGGGCGTCAAGGCGTCAGTCGGAGAGTTTGAATTTCAGTAGTTTCCGATTCGATTCAACACCCTGACTCACCATTGAGGTCAGCACCCCCCTCGGTGGCGGAATCGACCGGTAGCTGACCAGTAATGGCCATTAATTTGGCTATATTATCTCGAAGAGTTAAATTCCTAGCGATGAATGTTACTGTAGAATGTCAAAAGCGACCAGAAGGTAGTAAGCCGAGAGCTTTACGCCGTTCTGGCTTGATTCCCACCGTACTTTACGGTCACAATGGTGCAGAATCTGTATCCCTAACTATGACGGCTAAAGCAGCAGAAGACTTGCTTAAAACAGCCTCGGTTAATAATACCCTGATCGAGCTCTCTATTCCTGACCTTTCCTGGAATGGTCCAGTGCTCCTGCGGGAGATACAATCTCATCCTTGGAAAAATTCCCTTTACCACCTCAGTTTTTTCTCGGTGGCTTCTCAAAATAAAGTAGAGGTTGTTGTACCTCTGAAGCTAGTGGGAGAATCCGTGGGAGTTAAGCAAGGTGGAATTTTGCAGCAAAGGCTTACAACAGTGAAAGTGCAATGTCCCCCAGATAAAATTCCCGAAACCATTGATATTGATATATCAAATTTGGAACAGGGTAAGATGTTCTACATTAACGAGTTAGTCTTGCCAGAAGGGATCCAGGTTATGGATGATCCTAAATTAAGTGTTCTTGCTATCACTTCTAAATAAAGCGTTGCACAATACAGGTAAGCATTAAGCTATCAGCCGTTGGCTGATAGCTTACCTTAAAGGGTGCATGTCAGTTTTGTTAATCCCTGATTCAGATCCCCCGTTTCCCTTAATAAGGGGGAATTTTCAATCTAATTCCCCCCTTTTTTAAGGGGGGTTAGGGGGGATCTATGTACCTAATTACAAAGTTGACATGCTCCCTACCTTAAATCATATTTTGTTAATTGCCGATTGACCACTGAGAATTTTCACTGAGAATTTTCAATGTTCAATTTTAAATTGACGAATAATGTTCCATGATAAGTATTGAACCGAAAACAATATCATTACTTGAGAAAGCAATGATAGGTTGGTTATATTTGTCTGATTAAGCCAGGGGAGAGTTAAAATTTCCCTGGATTTTTTGTGAATGATTAGTTGGATTGGAAGAAAATGACAGAAAACTCTCAACAGTCAAGACCTATTGATGTCTTTGGTGTCGGAAATGCTTTAGTCGATATTCTGGCACTGGTGGATGATGATTTTATCCGGGAACATGACCTGAATCGAGGGGCAATGACGTTGATGGATGCCCAAAAGCAGGCTATGATTCTACAGAATCTTGAGCATCAGCATGTGTCTGTGGAACTGAGCTCAGGAGGCTCGGCTGCTAATACTATGATTGCGATCGCTCAAAGTGGTGGTAAAGGCTTCTATTCCGGTAAGGTCTCTAGAGATACCAATGGGGAATTTTACCGACAAGACCTATTGGAGGCAGGGATTCACTTTGATGTGCATCCAGCTGAGCTATCTAGTGGTCCAACTGGTACCTGTGTGGTTCTAACTACGCCTGATGCTGAGCGTACTATGTGTACTCATCTGGGAGTGTCTACTACTTTGGCTCCTACTGATATTGATGTGGAACGACTCAGCCAATGCAAATATAGCTACGTTGAGGGCTATCTCTGGACGGGGGATGACACTCGCAAAGCTTGTATTGAGGCGATGGAACAGTCCAAGCTTAAAGGAGTAAAGAGTGCTTTTACCTTTTCCGACTTCTTTCTAGTAGAGAATTTTGCTGATGATTTCCGTAACTTGATTACAGATTATTGTGATGTGGTCTTCTGTAACGCGGCAGAAGCACGCCACTTCTGTGGAGTGGAATCCTTGTCTGATTGTGCTGGTAAAATAGGCGAGTTAGTGGATACAGCTTTTATCACTGATGGCCCTAATGGTTGTTTAGTGGTGGAAAATAAAACAATTTTCCAGGTGCCTGGATTCCCAGCTAAGGCCGTGGATACGGTAGGAGCTGGTGATGCGTTTGCCGGTGGTGTGTTGTTTGGACTCACTAATGGTTTGACCACTAAGCAAGCGGCACGTTGGGGAAACTATTTTGCTTCAAAAGTAGTACAAGTTCATGGTCCGCGTCTGGAAGGATCTCAGGCTGAGTCGGTCAAGGAAGTTGTTGGTAGCGATTAAGCTATTGTGCAAACGCAGCTTTCAATTGGGTGAGGTACTTTCTTCTTGGGTTTTAGGGAGCAGGGAGCAGGGAGTAGGGAATATTAATAACCCACCCCTAACCCCTCCCAGGAGGGGAATAGTGAAAAAATTCTGTGTACCTCATAGTTATGAAAAACGCTGTAGTTTAGTTGATCGCTTTGGTGTTCACCGTTGACGATTGACGCTTGAGGATTAATAGTTGACAGTCAATCGTCAACTGTTAACTGTTAACAAAGAGAGCAATCCGTGTAGGAATTGTGATAATTTTTGTTCCCTGTTCCCAGATCCGCTGTTCCCAGATCCGCTGTTCCCTTTGCTAGAGCAATTACTAAACAGTTCCAAGTTAACTGTTTATTTTAGATGCTAAGTATGACCGACTGGCTTTCCGAAAATTAGCGATCGCAAAAGCCAACCGCTACCAGTTACCGATACAAATTATTTACGCTCTGCGCACCAGAAGCTGTGTTATGCGTTCGCGTAGCGTGGCCTACGGCCAATCGCTTATTCTCTCGTCGTGGGGATGTTTCTGATGCTACGGTTGATTTGCTTAAAGGTCAACAGGCTGGATTTGAAGGGTTTACAGAAGAGGAACAATCGTTAGTGATTAGGTTGGATACTAGTCAGGATTGGGAATCCCAGTTGTTAAAGTAAGAAGAATGAACAAGGCATCAAGTATCAAGTATCAATTATGAAAGGTTAAGTATCAATTATGAAGGGTTAAGTATCAATTATGAAGTATGAATGGTAAGAGCATCTCAATTAGGCTTGACACAAGGAGTTAGCTGTCCGGCAAAATTCATCCCACACCTATGCTGCGCATAGGTGTGGGATGAATTTTGCACAGGGTATGCATGGAATTGCTATAATATATGTACTGGTAAACAAAGCCGTTCGCGAAGCGTGGCCAAAGGCCTTAAATGCTGGTTTGTCAGCAAAACACTCTTAAAAAAAAGACCAAGAAAACAGAGCGGCAGGGTTTGAAGTTACCGTAAGATAGGGTCGCCTTAATCAAAAAGTTTTAACCCTTTTATGCATAGCCGACTAACCATAAAGGCGACCCTATCTAAGGTTTCGTCTCTCGGCAGTCCGTTCTTAAAGCCCAGCGCCTCCTAAGGGATGCCCGGATTGGCGCTTGTTGCCTACACGCTCACTCGTTCGCGGAGCGGCTCTGTAAGAGCAGAGTCAGTGTAGGAGCTGTCACAAGAATCTAATCTATGGTCAATGAAACTTGAACTGAGAACTTGAATCATGTAATCATGATCCATACTGATAATAAAAATAACAGTCACAAATGGGAGCGATCTGATGTTATCGCTGCCTTGGCTTTAATAGTATCAATTTTGACTTTTGTATTTAGCTCTTCAGGACAGAGAGCACTATGTTCCATTGGACTTGAAAATGAAACCTGTCCTGAAATACCACCTTGTGTTGTGGGTACAGGTGATACTTGTAATTGCGCGGATTTTCAAAGTCAAAGACAAGCTCAATTATTACTGGAAACCTATCCCGGGGATATTCACAACCTTGATGGTGATCAAGACGGTATAGCTTGTGAGAAGCTCTTAAAAATCCAAAACTAAAGATGTACTTGGATGACTTACTTAGGCGTTTGATTGACTTCAGGTTATAGCCAAGGTTCAGAAACACCTGTTACCCAAGAGCTGGCGACCAATGCCAGTCGTTCATCTAGTAGTTTATCGATTACGTGGCCATTCAGGTTCGCTCGCTGTACGTGATTCTTATTCTCACAGGGCTTATCTAAGGATATAGGGGATATAGGGGATGTATTTACAAATTGTTAAGCTGTAGGTGTTGATGCCCTAATGTGTTATAGTTAAGTTGTAAAGAAAAATACAAATATGCGCTTATTATAAAGAAAAAAAGTTAGTTATAATAAGGAATCAAGGTCTTCTTTGTGGTATCAAAGGCGAAAAACATCTATTATGCCAAATTTTAGCTAAAATCAGCAATCAGCTATCACGTTCTTGAGGGTTGGGTTGTTCAGGATAACTGATGTACTCCCGTCCCTCAGTTAAATACCTAAGTTTTACTTGATTAAACAATTGACTATATAGCACTACCCATTCAGATTAGGACATTCCTAAACTCCGAAACGTAAGTAATCGCTTACTTTTGACTTCTGACTTCGTTCCTTCTGACTTGCGCGTAGCGCTATAAGTACCCTTTCGGGTACTGTCAAGCCTACTGCAACCTTGCGATTATGTACATGGAAAGAACATTCAATTGAGTTCTTGTTAGTAATTAATTGTAAGGATAATGGTTATGTCAGAAACTGAAATAGTTTCCAATCAAAGCAACCAAGCAAAGGAAATAGAACGGGAGGATCAGCAGCTCCATGAAATCACTTCCAGCGAAACTCAATCCCAGTCAATAGATATCGAAGACCAATTTGAGGGAATGATGGGTCGCGGTGAAATCGAACCAGTACCCAAATTCAATAAATCCCGAGCCCTTAATGAGGGAAATGATTTCCAGGAAAGAATGTTGGTCACAGAGGATATGGAAAATCTTCCAGATGCTGGTGCTGGAGAATTCCAAAGGCCGGAGTCAGTATGTGGTAGTGACGACCGCATCCGCATTTCTTCACTTACTAGTATGCCCTGGCGATGGATTTGCCAGTTAATCATTACCAAAGCTAATGGGAGGCGGTCTCTGTGTACTGGCTGGTTTATTGGACCACGGACAGTAATGACTTCTGGACACTGCGTCTATAGCCATAGTGCTGGTGGTTGGGCCAGGAAAATTGAGGTCTTTCCTGGTATTGATGAAAACGAAGCTCCCTTCGGCTCCCAAGTTAGCACATCCTTCCGCAGTGTAAAAGGCTGGACACAAGAACAAGATGATGATTTCGACTACGGAGCAATTATTCTACCGGATGACACCCTAGGGAACCGAGTCGGCTGGTTCGGATTTGCCAATCTATCCGACGACTTACTCACAAATCTACTGATAAATAACTCTGGCTACGCTGGTGACAAACCATTTGGCACACAATGGTTCAATGCTGGTCGAATTACCAGAATCAGTGGTCGCAAGCTCTCCTATATGCTCGATACCTATGGCGGTCAAAGCGGTAGCCCAGTCTGGCGCTTGCAAGATGGTCAACACCATGTAGTGGGAATTCACGGCTATGGTGGCTGTCCTAACAGTGCTGTCCGCATCACTAAGTCTGTGTTTGATAATATGTCGGCTTGGAAAAATGTCTAATATGTCCGGGACTAATCATCATATCCCTGAGCGGGTAATGGGTAATTGGTAATTGGTAATTGGTAATTGGTAATTGGTAATTGGTCGTTGACGATTCACTATGATTTTATTACCTATTACCAATCCCAAAGGTAAACTAACAAAGGACAAAACTGTCAGATGACTACTAAACTACAAATTCGTTTTAAGTATTTTGGTTTGAGCAGTCTGATTGGATTAAGCCTGCTCTTTTCCGCTTGTAGCGCTCCGCAACCAGACGTTCCATCGGAAAACAATCAGGGTAATAATCCAGATAATAATCCAATAGAAAGGTCAACTGATGAACAAATGATTATCGAAGGTAAAATTGTCGCAGTTATGGAAAGCTTCCCTCTACAGTTAAAGGTAGAGACGAAGTCTGGTTCCTATAGTGTACAACTTCTTTCCGATACCAAAATCACTCGTCAAGGAGAAACTGTTGACCCAGGAAAATTAAGTCCTGATCAGAAGGTTCGGATTAAAGGTCAGAGTTCTGGTTCCAGTAAGTCTGCTATGACTGCTCAAACTATTGAAATCCTTTAGTAAGCTATCAGCCGTCAGCGGTCAGCGGTCAGCTTTGTGGAACAGGCTTCCAGCCTGTGAAGCATCGGTCAGATATCAGCTGATAACTGTTCGCGTAGCGTGGGCGTAGCGCATAAGC
>NZ_JAAHFV010000107.1:0-17920 GCF_010672755.1 Moorena sp. SIO1F2 | reverse complement strand
ATATTTGTGAACTAGATCTGTGAACTAGATATTATATTTGTGAACTAGATCTGTGAACTAGATATTATATTTGTGAACTAGATCTGTGAACTAGATCTGTGAACTATATTTGTGAACTAGATCTGTAAACTATATTTGTGAACTATATTTGTAAACTATATATGTAAACTATATTTGTGAACTATACCGATAGCAAAGCAATAAACTTAATCATATTTATATATGTAATATTAAAAACCAGTGTCAGCTTTCGGTGTTGCCAGTTTGACCTGAATTTTCTCTAGGTATTAAGTTAAGTTAACCCATGACAAGCAACGGTGTATTCAACCCTTGAGCAAAAATATCGACGTCTTCGCCAAGAGCTGATTGCCGGTGGGATCACTCTCGGGGGTGTATTTCTGATTGGAACTCTGTGGTATCGGGTGGTTGAAGGCTGGGGCTGGTTGGATTCAGCCTACATGACGGTAATCACGCTTTCGACAGTGGGCTATCAAGAAGTACGGCCGATGGGAGATCGGGCAAGACTATTCAGCATTTCTCTGATTTTTATGGGCATTATTAGTATCGGTTACATTGTTAACCGGTTTACAGAAGCCCTAATTCAAGGCTACTTTCAAGATGGAATTCGCATGAGGCAACAGAAGCGCTTGCTAGATAGTTTGACGAAACACTACATTTTGTGTGGGTTTGGACGGACTGGGCGTCAGATTGCTGTAGAATTTAAGGCTGAGGGAATCCCATTTGTGACAATTGACTCCCGATTGGAACAGGTTCAAGCTGTCCAGGATATGGGTTGTATTTCTGTACACGGAGATGCCACCTTGGATGAAACTCTGCTAAATGTGGGGATTGAACGGGCAATTTGTCTGGTGGCTGCCCTGCCCTCAGATGCCGAAAATCTCTATATTATCTTGTCTGCCAAAACCCTCAATCCCCGAATTCGAGCCATCGCTCGTGCTAGCTCTGAAGAAGCTGTTCAAAAATTGCAGCGAGCTGGTGCAGATGCTGTAGTTTCTCCCTACATCACTGGTGGTAGACGCTTGGCAGCTGCAGCCCTTAGACCCCAAGTCATGGATTTTGTGGATGGGATTCTAACCGGAACTGATAGCTCTTTTTATATGGAAGAGTTTCTGCTAGACCCCGAAACCTGTCCTTGCGTGGGCAAAACCCTCAGGGAAGCCCGACTGCGATCGCAAACTGGTGCTATGGTCTTAGCAATTCGCCGGGATTCCGGTCGTCTGATTGCTGGACCAGACGGTGACACTAAACTCATACCAGGAGACCTACTGATTTGTATGGGGACAGCTGATCAATTGCGTGAGCTAAACCAGATTCTCGGTCCAATCCGTTCCAATTTGCTACGACTGCCCAAGCCAAAATAGATCTTGGGCTTAGAAGGTCAGTTGATTTTTTGTTGAAGGTTGAAGGTTGAATGTTGAAGGTTTAATGTTGAATGTTGGAGGTTGAAGGTTGAAGGTTGTTCGCCTTTGGCGTCCGATTTAGGGTAGGTTGACGGTTAACTGTCAAGACATCATGTCATGTCTAGTGGTGCCCGGTAGTGTTCTTTGTCGTTGGTTTTTTTTGGGTAATTGTATGGTCAGGGAGTAATTACAATTACCAATTACCTTTTACCCAATTACCTTTTACCCAATTACCTTTTACCCAATTACCCTATCCTTTACAGTATTGATGCTGCCGGGGATGATATCAGTTTTGATCTAATTCAGTTTCAAGGTATTCACCGGCACTTCATCCCAAGACTTAACTGTGCGTAATCGGGCAACCCAACCCGCTGCTTTTTGCTGATCAGTCAAGTTATTCTGAAACGACTCGTGGCAATCCCTCGCCTGCTCTTCGTTGCAAGTGGCAATACAAGAGTATAGAAGACCCGATGGATCAATCTGCTCGTTTACCCAAATAGTCATTAGTGATTTTATTAATATAAACCGATATGTAAATTACCCTATGTCATTTTTGCCGTTGACCTGCAACTAGATGTTTAGGGTCGCAGCTGTATATACCTCGTAGTATAGCATTTGAGCAACATTAGTCAGTCGAAGCCGGATCAGTATACTCAGCTAGCTGATTGAGAGCCGTCCCAGTCACTCGACAAATTCTCCAGTCTGGCAATACTGCTGCTCCCATATGTTCATAAAATGCCATCGCAGGTTCATTCCAATCCAGTACACTCCATTCTAAACGCCCATAGCCACGCTCCACTGCTAGCTGAGCCAGGTAACTGAGTATGGCTTTACCGATACCTTGGCGGCGAAATTCCGGTAATACAAATAAATCTTCTAGATAAATTCCCGGCTTAGTTAGAAATGTGGAATAGTTGTGGAAAAACAGTGCAAATCCCACCCCTTGACCACCCTGTTCAACGATAATCGCCTCTACATAGGGTTTAGCGCCGAACAGGTGTTCTTTCAGGTCATCAGCATTGCCAGTGACAGCTTCGGAGAGTTTCTCATACTCTGCTAGTGCCTTAATCAAATTAAACAGAATCGCTACATCAGCTTCTGTGGCTGGTCTTAAGGTAAACTTACCCATAGTGCTGGCAAAGGGACAATAAAAAAGACAATTTGACTATTTATCATATCCCTTCTCTGGTAATGGGTAATGGGTAATGGGTAATGGGTAATGGGCATTGGTGACAGTTAAGCAGGCATAGCAATTTGTCAAGCCCTCTGAGTGTGGGAAAGGAGACAAATCAAGGGGAGGTTTTTTTCTCCTGGTACGAGGGGCTTTGACAACCCCCTTTTCTTGGTTCTCGAGAGCAGTTAAATAGGCCACTGGGTCAGTGGCTTTCCCTTGATGATAGGCAACTCCAAAATGATACAGTCCGCGAAAAACCATTTCTACAGAAATACACTCCATTGGTATTGATAATTCTGTTCGCGTAGCGTGGCCAAAGGCCTTAGCTACCTCATCGGATAGGTCGATTAAGACCACATAAAATAACCAAGTAGCCCACAATTGTAATTGAATACCATTGACAGAACCAGTCCACAAGTAACTCAAACCCAATAAGCGTTATTCGAGTGATAAAAGTCTCCTCAATTCGCCAGCGACGAGCGTACAAATCAGCTACGAGGTAGGGAGGTAAAACTTCAGGCTCTATCACAGAAGTTAGGTAGCGATACCATGTTGAACCATGTTTTACCACGACTTACGTAAGTTGAGAATTGGATTACCTTGATAACCTGTTCCCAACCTAATTAGTTGGTCATGATGTTGTCCAGAGTGACTCAAAGTGCGTACAGATTTATATTTTCCTTTCCCTTTGAGCCTGGTAATGAAGTCAGATTTACCCAAGATTCAACTCCTCAAAAAAGCGAAAGTTCCAAAACCCTCTATCTAAGATGAGTAGCGTTTTGGCTGGGATCAATTCTAACAAGTTGGGCACAAAGTTACTCTCATGGGTGTAAGGATTAGATTTAAACCAGGTTTCGACTGGAAAGCCTGTTTCTTCTACCACCGTACAGATTCTACCTCCTAATTGACCCAGAGGTACTGTTTCTAAACTTTTTAGCTTACGAAACAATGCCTCTAATGTCGAAGCATCCACTAGACATCTCCAAAAAACCATAACCCAGTCACAGCAAGGAAAACAAGTTTGTCAAGACCTAATTTAAAATTTAGCTTTAAGAACGAATTAATAATGGTTTGAAGACACAAAATCTAATTTTATAGGAAAAATATGGCTCATGATAACGTCAATCAATTGCTCTGAAACATCCGATTTTATTACTTATAAAATTAGCGAACCAATTCTTAATCGCACTAATCCGCCAACCGTTAAAAAAACTGATTTATATCGAGTTTTACGCAAACTAAATCTTTCTTGAGATATTTTTAAAAATTTTAAAACTCTAATTAAATGTTCAATAAAAATTCGATTAGATGATAAAGCTTTATTTTCGGATTTTTGAGTCTCTGTTAATTCTCCATTATTCGGTTTTTTATAGGGAGTTGTGATTTGAGTTTCTCCAATGTAAGCTTTATCCCCACTAAAAGTTTGTTGATCATTAAATTTACTCAAAGTTTTTCGACAGATTTTAATATCACTCATAGGGCCAGGTTTTCCGATTACTACATCGACAATATCTAAGGCCGTAGGCCACGCTACGCGATCAGCTTTTGGTAAAACAATAAATTGATTTTTAAAAGTATGTATTTTTTGCTTTTATGAATAATTTTTTTTTTGCTATTGATAATCAGAATGTCTTTCAATAGACTGCTCAGTACTGTCTAAAATAAATTCATCATTATCTAATTGTTCAATAAGTTTTTATTCTTTTTGAAACTTTTTTACTTGTGATAATCAACTGGTAGGTAAGTCGTTGTCACAATTTTTTTGCCAATAATTAAAAATATTATGAGCCGTTGATTCACTGATTTTAAAAATAAGTCCTAAAAGTTGAAAGCTCAAATGATACCTTAAATAAATTAACATTAAAACGATTTGCTCTGACTCTAATAGTTTAGGATGATTTCCTCCTCCTGCTTGATTGATTATAATTTTAGTTTTCTCAATTTCTTCTTGCTTTCTTTTATTGAGAAGCTTACCTAGTTAAATTAATTGCTATAATTGTTGATAATCAATACCTAATAGTCTTTTGGTTTGTTTAGGTTTTTTCTGGATATAGTTCCAAGTATATTTTTCCATTTATTTTTTTGGATCGAACAATATTTACTTATTATAGTCTATTTTTTGGAATTTGATTATATTATGGAAATGTCTACTATCCACAAACGTTCAAAATACTTTCTCGCTCTTTTAACGCTTACCGGACTTTCTCTGTTTCTTTGCTGCCAACGTTGGTTTAACAAAACTAGTAAGTCTTTTAGTACTCTTTGAAACAATGATGCTGGAAAGGTTAAGAATCTTTGAGATAGGGCTTGTTGAGACACTTTCACTGCCTTCGCCCACAGCAAGTTTTCCCTTGCTAGCATTCGATTGAGCTCTGTTACTGATGGTACTTGCCGACCCAGTAAACTCAATACCACTGCCAGCATCTATGGGTTACTCAATATCCTGCTTCTCATGTCTAATGAGCGGTAGTAGGCTAGTTGATTGTACACGCAAGGTTTGACTAAATCTTCTAGTTGTTGAGCTATGACAATGTTCATCTATATTGGGCTGGTTTCGCGGTCTGGTGTGGTCTCTAATACTTTTTTGGCGGGGGAGCCATTCTCTTTTTACCTTTGTAACCACCGATACTTCAGTTAGTCTACGGTTCGCGAGCCGCATATGCTGGTGCTCGAAGCGATCGCACAGTTTGGGGTTAGCGATCGCACAGTTTGGGGTTAGCGATCGCACAGTTTGGGGTTAGCGATCGCACTGAATAGTTTACCTAGTACAGGATACAGCAATTTATGGAAAGTACTTGACAAATTGCTATGCCTGCTTAACTTGTCACCAATGCCCATTCCCCATTCCCCATTCCCCATTCCCCATTCCCCATTCCCCATTCCCTAGATTTAGTACTAATGTTGCTGCATAAGTGACATGCTCCCGTCCGTCATCGCTTTGGACTCTCCAGAATCATCTGGGTTGGAGATAGAGGCATTATACTAAATCCGGTTGTCATACCCCATTAAAAAAATGCTTAGAGGCTGTTTGAAAAGGGGTAGGGGTGTAGCAAATTATGCTAAGCGCCGAACCATCAGACGAATCATGGGGATGTAAATCATGGTCTCGGAGTTTTGAGGCAAATACTCATAATCTTGACTTTGAGCGTCGATACCAATTCCACTTTCCCTAGGTGCGCTCAACCACCACTAGCTTTTTGAGGAGAATGAAACCAAAGGATTCTTCGGGACGCAGCACGAGTTGCACAATCATTCCGTTGGTATCCTAGACTTACCGTAGAAAAGGCTCACCGCTATATCCTCCGTCCACCACTACCAGATAGAGGCGACGAACCTGCTCTCCCAAATGCTGTAAACGGCCATTGACTTGCTTGCCTGCTTCCCTTTCCGGAACATTGGCTGCTGTGACCTTAACGCACATTACTAGCCCCAAGGTATCCACTACCGTGTTGCGTTTTCGTCCCTTGGTTGCAATGTATGTGTCGTAACCCACAGCTTTATTCACCCGGAGTGCTAGTGGGAACACTCTGACTATCCATGGCGCACCTCCCTCGGACTTTCAACGAGCCATGACATGACTCGGTTCAAACTTCGTAAACGTTGATGAATCACATCCCAAGTTCCATCCAAGCGCCAGTTACGGTGCGGAGGTGTAGACTGTCTGCCAGGCCGGAAAATCATCCGGCAGATCTCGCCATTTACACACTTAGACCTCGTAGAAAATGGCGTTGATGACTGAAAACATGCAGACACGGCTTCGACGAGCCCCTTTCAATGCTGGAGGCAGCAGTGGCTTAATCAATTGAAACGGATCATAAGTCAGATTACTCGTATATACTTTACTCATTGCTCTCACGGCCTTGTGTGTATTTTTCCTTAATCACACTTTACCCCGTGTGAGCTTTTTTACTCTCTCTCATACTTTTCAAACAGCCTCTGAGAATGAAACAGCCCTGCCCGGATAATACCGGGCATCGACTCTAATAGTTAGAATAGATACTGGTTGAGATTAATTCCCGGCGATATGCACCACCACCTCCCGGTAGTGAGCCTGTCGGCGATGCTCCCAAATATAAATGCCTTGCCAGGTTCCTAAGAGCAATCTCCCCTGAGCAATAGGAATCTGTTCCGATGTTTGAGTCAGCGCAGTGCGGATATGAGCAGGCATATCATCGGAACCTTCGGCACTATGGCTATAGCTTTTGCCATCTTCTGGTACTAATTTAGCAAAAAAGTTCGATAAATCCGTGAGCACATCAGGATCAGCATTTTCCTGAATTACCAAACTTGCGGAGGTATGACGGAGGAAAATGGTACACAGTCCAGTCTCCAGTCCTGATGTAGCAACCACAGATTGAACTTTCCCGGTAATGTTGGAGAAGGATTTACCGGTAGTCTTGATTTTGAGTCGTTGTTGATAATGAGTCATAGAAGGCTTGGTTAATCTAGCCACTGCTACCCGAGCTGTTTCAGTTCCTCGGATGGTGTTTCCGAGGTTTCTGTGGCTACAGCTGTTGGTGGATTGACAGGAGACTTATCCACCACAGGTGTTTCCAAGGTTTCTGTGGCTACAGCTGTTGGTGGATTGTCAGGAGACTCATCCACCACAGCACCAGTTTCTGATGACTCTAGAGTATCTTCTGATAACGACTCAGGGACGGTTGCCAATTCTTCTGTATACAACTTATCCAGTTGAGCAGCAGTTTCTGATAACTCTGGCTTTTCTGCTGATTCTGGCTCAGTTGCAGATTGATTGTCACTCGACTCATCTGCCTGCTCGGAATTTTCCGATGCCTCTGGATTCTCCGGTTCCCCATCACGCCAAGGGGAATCATAGTGATTCCAGGGCAGAATTGGCTTGTTGGGCAGGTTACGGGTCAAGACAGTGATGTTCTCTGGGTCTGGTTCCGGTAAACTCAAGGGTTCTCCGGAGGGTTTTTTATTAACCTGTTTAGAATTCATAGTCTCAGCGAAAGCCAACAATACATCACATCAGTTTAAGCGCAGGAATGCAAAACTCTGCTATGACATTCAAAGTAATAATCAAGGCAACCCCCCAAGTTACATAAGCAGAATACTTCAACGATAGAGAAAAATCTTCTAATCGCTGCCTGTTTGCATTATAAGTCTCTACCAGATTAACCAGCATCTGTAGCTGGTATTGTTCTGGTGAGAGTACCAGGTAACGTTCTAGGAATTTTTTATCTCCCAAGTTGGGACTGACTGCTATCTGACGCGGGAGAAAAGCACGGATTAGTAGGGTAAAATTAAGCATAAATCCCAGTATCTCGGCTATACCAAATGGGCTGCGGAAAAATACTAGCCCAGATATGGTTAAACTCGTTAACAAGGCTCCGTTAGTGACAAACAAGATATTGAGCTTTGTGGTCAAGGTTTGACTGCGCTCCCTTTGTTGATCAAGTACCATACGAACGTCTCGTGCTGCCAACTCTAGGCTGGGGAAAGAGGTCTGCTCTTCAGAGGTCTGTTCTTCAATAGTAGAGGTTTCTGGTGTTTCGATGGACTTTGGGATAGAATTTTGGCTATTCTGGATCTGTTCTATAAGCGAATCTACGGTAGATATCATGGCAGGGGCTATTTAGGCTATTTAGTGTGAGTCTGGAGGTAGTTAACAATATCTTTAGCAATCTTGTCTGTTCCATCCTTTACCAAGCTATGAGATTTTCTGGGAGGCTTGGGAGTATGATGGAGGAATTCCCAGTTGCCGTGGAAAAATTCTGTCGGTGTTAAAATCTGATGGTGACCGTAGTCTTGCACCCCTTCTATTAGGATAGCGGCTTCAGCAAATCCCGAGCGGGTAACTGAAGAAATTGGGATATCCAGGCGTAAGGCTTCAGCAAAAGTACTGTACCCCGCTTTGGAAATCACTCGCGAGCACAAGGGCATGAAATCCACTGGTCGATAGTCGTGACCCTTGATTTTCAGTAAATTGGGTAAATCTGGTGCTTGAGAGTCAAATGTGATAAACTGCCAGTTAGGGAATCTAGATAGATTATGGTAAGGAATTTGTTCCAACCCTAATCCCCCAAAGGTGAGTAAAGCAGTTTTAAACTCTGGAGACTTCAGATCAAAATGCTTCCTTAATTGATCTGTACTGTATCCTGGTGATCCCCCTGTTAAGCCCACATCGGTGATCTGGGTGAACGCGCTCATGGGTTCATGTAAAGGAAGGCGAAATAAGCGATCGCATTTTCCATAATACTCACTGATCCAATCGGCAATCTCAGCAAACTCTCCTCCCCAGTCTCGATAGATGAAGTCCCAGCCAAAGTTACTCATCATCCAGCAGGGAATGTCAGCCGCTTGAGCAATACCTACAGCTAAGGGGGGAATATCGGCTAATATCAGCCCTACTCGATTGTTACGAATAAAGTCAACCTCACTAGCAATAATTGATCTAGCATTGGAACGAATTTGCTGTAGTTTGGTTAAGGTTACCTCTTTATCCATTGTTAAGCTGTCGGTTTGAATAACACCAACATCAAAAGCCCGTGGGCGATGAATAAAATCCCCCGGAATGTAGGATTCTAATAACCAGCGTGGTATTGTTGTTACTAGAATCAGTAAGATATCCGGACACAGTCGTTGAATAGCCGCAGCTACGGAGGCAGTACGTACAGCATGACCAAAACCGTGGCTAGTGATAGCGATGTATAAAACTGGTCTAGACATTCTAGGAGCTCAGGTATTGAGTTAATTGAAGGCTTTCATGCAGGCTAACAAAAATAAACCACAAGTGGCTAACTTTGGCAGTTATAGCACTACGCATTCAGGTGTTTGACATTCCTAAACTCCGAAACTTAGTCATAGCTTACTTCTAACTTCTGACTTCTGACTTCTGACTTGCGCGTAGCGCTATACTACCTTGATTATAATTTCCACACTTTAAAATTGAATTCAGAAAAAATTTAAAGTTTTTTTTTAAAGGAGTTGAAAACCTGAGGGGGCGACGAAATAATCTAAAACGCAGACTCTATAGCAGAGAAAGAGTTGGTTAGGACAATACTCTGAAAGCATTATCCAGAGCATCCTGCAAACAATCAAATTCCTCAATGGTCTTCCGTAAATGATGTTTCAGTCGAGACCAAAATTTCTCAATTTTATTTAGGTCAGGTGAATAAGCAGGCAGAAACAGAAGCTCACACCCTGCCTGCTCGATTAATATCAAGTTCGGATAATTAGTTATAATTAAACTTCCCTTCCTCTGAAAAAACATTGCATTGCCACTCGCTATGCCAAAAACCGTCACTGTTGAATCCCATTTGAGTTCGGAGGAACTCTACTCTCGTTACCGGGCAAGCACCTCCTCGGTGCAACGCAGTCACTATCAAATCATCTGGCTACTTGCCGATGGGAAAACTCCAGCAACGGAAGCTCGAAGTTACTGGTTATAGCCGAATTTGGAAAAACCCAACTTCTGCGACGTTATAACCAGCACGGACCAAATGCTTTGGGGGATCAACGACAGTCAAATCCGGGTTCGCCAACTCAACTCAATGATCTACAACTTGCACAACTGTGCCTTGTCTTAACCGGACCGGCTCCTGATGGAGGGTTATGGAACGGTCGTTTGGTAGCTGATTGGTTAAGTGAATTGACAGGAGTTGGGATTAGCCGTTATCGAGGATGGGAGTATCTTCGGGACATGGGTTATCGCGCTATAGTCCCGCTCACCCCAACATCAGGAAACTTCCAAACTCCCGCCAACAGCAGTGGAAAAAAAATGACCTTTAGAGCTGGCATATCTTCAAGTCTTATACCCGATCGCAGACATTGAGGTGTGGGGAATGGACGAACATCGTTTGGGGCTACTGCCAGTGATGGGTCGAGTCTGGACACTTGAGGGGGAACAACCGATTGCCCAGGTTAAACATCAATAGAGCGTGGTTGTGGGTCTATGCTTTTGTTCACCCGGAGTCGGGAGAAACCTATTGGTGGCTTTTGCCATTTGTGAATACACAACTGTTCAACCCTTGTATTAGCAGATTTTGCCCGAGAATTTCAATGGGGCGTGGAATTTACGAGTGTTACTAGTAGTAGACCAAGCGGGATGGCACATCCCTAAAGATGTGGTGTTACCTGTTGGCATTCATCTGTTTGAGCTACCGTCACATTCGACTCAGTTGCAACCTGCGGAACGGTTGTGGCCGCTGGCTAACGAGATTGTGGCCAATCATTCCCCCAAAAATATCAACTCCGAACGAGGATTTATTGGTCTATCGTTGTCAGCAATTGCTGGGTCAGCAAGACGCTTATTGGGGGGCTGACTTGCTTTAAGTGGTGGCCGAAAACCCGCGAAATCTAATTATAAGTAATCATCCGAACTTGATATAATTTCTTGATGTAAGCGTCAGCTGTGAAAACTTGCCCTATCCATGATTACTATCTGCCCCGGTAACAATTCTGGCATTAGGAAAAACTCTACCCACATTTCTATAAGATTAGTGTTGCAGTATCCCACGAAAGTCATCGGAGCAATAATTTGACCACTCGAAGTTGCTCCTACCATACTGATTCGCTCCGTTTTGTGTCCTAATTTGAGGTCGTAATATCGTGTTCGATTTCTCACACCAACCATAAGGATAGTCCTCTGTGTCATCAACTCCCGCTTCATCCACATACACTATTCGCTGTTTGGCATACTGGCGCTTTGTATTTGAGAAATTTCCCTCGTTCCTCTTCATTTATTTCTTTGTATCCATAAGTTTTTTTTTCTGGTAAATCCAATACGTTTCAAAGCTTTGCCGATGGTAGTGTGACTTATTTCTTATGGCCACTTTTTTGCCATCTGTTTTTGAGTTGTGCCACCGTTTTATGCACGCAAATTGGCGAAACTCCTCTAAATCTCGGATTTTTGGCTGTGGCCACGGGTGATAGTTTCTCAAGGCGTGTGAATGTTCCTCTTTGTTCTCTGGCTTTTAGCCAAAGGTCTAACCTATTACGGCTCAGCAAGCAGCATTCGGCAGACTTGGCTTTTTTTCTCTCCACGATCTACTGCTGCTACTGCTTTTGCTCGCTCTGCATCCCTATATGGTGATGGCATTTATCCCTCCTTGCTACACTCCATATTATCTCTCTTCTGTCACTCTAGGCAGATGAATAATAAAAATTATCCCAAAAATAGACAAAGTAACGCAAACAATCAAACTCATTCATTAGATTTATAAGCCTAGGTAAACCCAAAGAAAGCTGAGGAATAGGAAAAACTTTAAGCCACCGGCTAATTATATTAAAACTAAGATAAGGCTTAATAATTAATCTAAGATTATTAAGAATATTTTTCCAGCCCTTTCTTTCATTCCACCAATCATGTTGTTGAAACTTTTCTGATACAGGTGTAACCATTGGGTTAAAAGAGTCACTGTGTAGAGACACCATTAAATACGCCGACATAACTAATTGCCACCATTTCTCAATTTGAGCATAATTAGTGACGCGAAAATCTGCCCAACATAATTCACTTTTACTTTGTTTAAATCCATATTCCACCCAAGCTCTTATTTGATAAATTTTCCCGACTTTTTTATAGTTAATTTTTGGAATTTTCGTCATAACCAACCAAGTTGAATCGTCTGATATTGTCTCTTTGTCAGTTGTAATCTCCCAATATTGTCTTAATCCTCTCTTTCCATAAATAATTTCTCTGTCTTGATGCAGTCGCTCATGGTTTGAATTTACCGTAAGATAGTGGAGCCTTATTAAAAAATATTTAACCCTTTTCTGCATAACCTGCTAACTATAAAGGCTCCACTATCTAAGGTTTTGTCTCCGGGGGAACCCCCAAGACCGCGCAAATCACGCTAATATATCTTTTTGTGATCTTACCATCCCAGCCTTGATGCTCAAATTCTCGCCATTTATTTGCTCTGACTTTTTGCTCTTTTGGTAGCCACACTCCATGATTAGAGCGGATTGCTACTGCATACTCTATGTTTAAGTCCTCGATTACTGACCTAAAATTACTGCCACTTTCCCCATAAAGACTATCAGCTAATACTCTTTTTATATTAAAACCCATTTCTTTTAGCTCTTTGATTATTTCTGCTCCAAGTACTGGCTTGCTTTTGTATTTATCTCCTTCTTTTAACCTTCCTTTTGGCTTGAAAATCTTAAACTTTAATGGGAAAGTCATCCCTTCCCAATGTCCATAAGCATTTACTGAGACAATCCCATTCTCTACTTTTACTAGATTTCCAATATATTGTCTTTTGACATAGTCGGTTTTTTTTACTTTCTTATTATCTCCTGTTTCATCTATTATCACATCTATTTCCCTGCCTTCTAACACAGTTAAGATGATGCCTAATCTTCTTGACTCTAATTCTTTGGCTGACCAAGGTGACAAGCTTTACGAAATGGTGTAATCCTTGTGCATTTTCTAACCCTACTACCTTAGCTATCTCCGGTAAACTCTTTCTTTTTATGTCACTAAGCACGTCCCAAATGAATGTATTTAAAGTACTCATAGGCTCTTACTTCTACAAATAAGTTTTTGTACAATTCACAGTATGTATCTACTTTTCTCACTGTGGAAGCAGCCTGTCTCGCCTCTACCATACTCGAATAAAGGGTTTCATAGGTTTCCTCTTCATTTTACTTCCCCGAGAGTGACAGAAGAGAGTTATAGCGGTTTGCGCTTAAATAGAGTATAATATAATAAATATTATAAAACTCCAATAATGAAAGCATATTCTGTTGACATAAGAACGAAAATTATCACAGCTTATCTAGACGGCGTTCGCGTAGCGTGGCCTTTGGCCAGGGCTCAATGACGCGGTTAGCTAAAAGGTTTAAAGTGAGTCGTAATTTTGTATTTAGAATTATTAAAAAAATTCAACAAACCGGAGATATATCACCGGGCAAACAAGGGAATAACCGAGCCTCTAAATTAGAACCATTCACGGAATTTATCAAATCTATGTTGTCAGAGCATCCATCATTAACTCTGTCGGAAATGGTGGAAATACTTGAAAAAGAGAAAAAAATTACTGTCCACATTACTACTTTGAGTCTAATCTTAAAAAAACTTAACATAACGCGAAAAAAAAAACGCTATATGCTAGTCAAGCCAAAAGGTCAAGGGTAGCTATATTAAGATGTCTTTATTGGCAGAAAATTACTAATTTTTTACTGGGGGGGCGACAAGCGGCCTGTAACCCTTGATATATATTAAATTGAGCTAATTATGGTAAAAAAAGATAGGTCATAAATTGTCAATACGACCTACCAATTGAAAATGATACCAGAATTATATCAAAAACATCTAAAAAATCTACTTTCTGAATCTCAATTATTGTTTTTTTCTATTGTACTAATTATTAGACAAGATATCAAAAATATTAAACTAGAAAAAATTGCCGAGTCATTACCTTTACCTATTCAGGTTAATTCAAGACGTAAAAAACTACAGAGATTTTTATCATTACCAATATTTTAGCTCAAATTATTGTGGTTTCCAATTATTAAAAAATGGCTGGATCAAACATTTAATAAAGAGTCAAAAATCTATTTGGCTATCGATAGAACTAATTGGAAATATAAAAATTTATTTATGATTAGTCTAATTTATAAGAACCGAGCAATTCCAGTTGATTTTGAACTTATTTCAAAACTTGGCTCAAGTAATTTTTCAGAGACGAAACCTTGAACAGTGGAGCCTTTATGGGTGAACGGTTATGCATAAAAGGGTTAACTCTTTTTTAATAAGGCTCCACTGTTCTACGGTAACTTCAAGAACAAACAAAAATCCTATCAAATATTATAGAGCTATTTGATGGCTATCAAGTTATAATTTTGGTAGACCGAGAATTTTGTTCCGTCAAATTGGCTAAATGGTTAGATACACAAGCAGGGTAAGCGCAAGAAAATTTATGGGTTCGATATGCTAGAGTTTAAGGGAATGGAGGTTTCTAAAACCTTAAGCATATACCTTGTATCCATGCTGGCTCGTTTAGCTTTTTGACGAGTACTGCGTTTATAGCTCGTTTCAAGATTGAGTAGATTAAGACTTCCTAGCTTAAGTAAAGCCATATTCTGTGGGGCATGCCCTGTACGAATCCGCGTCGCATCCTCCCCAAAAGTCACATCTAATACGAGCGTGAAGTTGGTTTTCAATAGACCAGTGCTGCCGAATAGCTTTGCCCAACTTTTGAGCATGGGGTGGTAAAGAAGTCAGGTAAAACATCACTTCGCGGGTAGTCTTGTTCCTTTGATGGCGGGTGCGAATAACCATCACGATACTCTGTAATCCAGACCACTTGGACTGTTGGTATAAATCGAAGTCTATTTGCTCAACAGAAACGGCCCAAACAATCGCGCTTTTCAGTACGATGGTGTGCTGATTCTACCCGCACATCATAGCTATACTCAACACTCTCAAACTTATTAGCAACAGCAGTTTCAAACCATCCCTTGACCTGCTCGAACAAAGTAGGATGATTCCCTTTGAGTGCCAGGACATAATCAGCACCCTTAGCACGAATACCACGGACTATCTCATGCTGAGTTCCCATGGCATCAATAGTAATGATGCATCCGCAGATGTCCAATAATTCTAGTAAGGCGCTTTATCGCTGTAATCTCATTGCTTTTATCATCCACTTTCACAAGACCTACGAAACAGCCGATGCTCACTCGCTATCGCACTAACCATATGCAAAGCGGATTGTGCTTGGTTGCGGTCATAGGAACTCTTGAGTTGTTTGCCATCAATGGGAATCACCTGTGCTCCATTATCCGTCACTAAACTACTTAACCAACTCTGGAAACTATCCTCTTTGGCCCTCGGTGAGATCTTCTCAAACACTCGCCTGTACGTATCTGCACAGGGAATTCCATTGGGTAATGCTAAAAAGCTCCCCAACCATTGGTGGTGGCTAATCCCATAAGTTTCGATATCTTCCCACCCCGTTGCGCCCCCAATGGTGGCGTCGGGTGCAATCATCACAATACTTACAAATGGATGAAGCACCCCTTGTTTCCGGAGCGGATCACTTAGGTTCTCAAAATGCTCGAGCATAAGCGGCTGTTGCTGTTGACCATCCAGGGCTGGCAGTAATGGCAAGGATTTGCGACTTGTTAGATTTGGGTTCGTGGGTGTATCAAAGCTTTTAACCATTGGATTGGATACCTTGATGGTGACATCGGTTCCTTTAGCATATTATGAGTTCATTTTTCTTGCGCTTACCCTGGATACACAAGGCTTTACCTTTTGTTTAAGACTAAAAAAATCCTGGGGGGGCGACAAGCGCCCGAAAACCCATGTGGGGTAATAATTTGACCAAATTATGGTAAAAAAAGATAGGTCAGTAATTTTCAATAAGACCAATAAAGCTGAAAATGATACCTCTATTTTACCAAATACACTTAGAAAATAAACTAGTACGTTCTGAATACTTGCTTTGTTCTCTTTTAATTAATCTTTTACAAGATATCAAAGAAGTTAGCCTACAAAAATTAGCAACCGCTTTACCCATACCAATTTTATTTGAGAGTAGACGAAAAAAATTACAAAGATTTCTCTCCTTACCAATACTTAATATTGAGCAATTGTGGTTTCCCATTATCACTAGTTGGTTAAGTCAAAATTTTTCTTTTGATGACGTTTTATATTTAGTTATTGATTGACCGTAGGTCACGCTACGCGAACGAACGAGTTGGGCACGGATAAATTTAATAATGGTTAGCCTCGTTTATGACAATAGAGCTATCCCTATATATTGGCAATTGTTACCTAAATTAGGCTCAAGTAACTTGACGGAACAAATTCAAATATTCGAGAAAATTTTACCCTGTCTTGATGCAGTCGCTCATGGTTTGAATTTACCGTAAGATAGTGGAGCCTTATTAAAAAATATTTAACCCTTTTCTGCATAACCTGCTAACTATAAAGGCTCCACTATCTAAGGTTTTGTCTCCGGGGGAACCCCCAAGACCGCGCTGCATCGCTTATTTAAAAACTATCAACCCCTCGTATTGGGAGATAGAGAATTTTGTTCTGTTAAATTAGCCGACTGGCTAAGGAATAAGTCTGTACAGTTTTGTTTGAGGCTAAGAAAGGATGAATTTGTGGAATTAGAGAATGGAATTTGGAGAGAGTTAAATGCTTTAGGATTAAAACCCGGATTATCTTTGTTTCTTAAAGGGGTAAAAGTAACAAAAAGTCACAAAATTGCTGGTTTTAATATAGCTGGTAAATGGAAACGAAAGTTACAGGGTTGCTCTCCCAAAGAGGGATGGTTTATTTTAACAAGCTTAGATAATCTTACCGAAGCTATCAGAACTTATAAAAAGCGTTTTGATATAGAATAAATGTTTAGAGATTTTAAAAGTGGTGGATATAATTTGGAAGATACTAATCTTTATGGTGAGCGTTTGATATCTTTGATATTACTTGTAGCAATTGCCTATAGCTTGGCGACTTTTCAAGGGCAAAAAATAAAAAGTAAAGGTGTACAAAAATATGTTGGTCGAGTTAAAGAGTCTGGACGTATGGAAAGGAGACATAGCAGCTTTTACATTGGCTTATATGGGCAAAGTTGGGTGAGTTTTATGGAATCGTGTTGGGATTTGGTTAAGGAGTTAATGAGTTTAAATCGCAATAAACTGGAGTATTATTTACGAGGGCTCAGAGCTAGGTTCCTTATTATGGCTACATTCTAGCTTTCATGTCACCCCGTCAGAAAAAAATCGGAACAAATTCAACTTAAAAATTCGGGTTGGACTTCCTTAAAAAATTGTGGATTAAAACCAGGAACTTCATTATTTTTTGAAAATGTCAAAGTTACCAAAACTAAACAAATTACTGGATTTAGTATCGCCTGTAAATGGAAAAAAAGTTATCTAAAATCCGTGACCAAAGAAGGTTGGTTTATTCTAACAAATATGAGCAGTGCTTCGGAAGCAATTTATGCCTATAAAAAACGTTTTAATATTGAAGAGATGTTCCGATATTATAAGAGCGGTGGATATAATATGGAAGGCAGCAATGTGATCGGAAAACGCTTTATATCTTTAGTTATTATAATATCTTTCGCTTATCTTGCTTCCACAAGACAAGGAGAAAAAATTACTAAACAAGGAGTTCATAACTATGTAGCTAGAGTCAAATAATATGGGCGTTCAACTAAAAGACATAGCAGTTTTTATATTGGACTATATGCTCAAAATTGGATTAACTTTATTGATAAATGTTGGGAATTAGTTTATGATTTGATGCGCTTAAGTCGTCATAAGCTCGATAATTATTTACGAGGTATGAGAGCTATGAAGCTTATAGAGTCTACTTTTTAGCTCTCATGTCGCA
>NZ_JAAHFV010000106.1:0-17928 GCF_010672755.1 Moorena sp. SIO1F2 | reverse complement strand
TCCGATTTTAGTAAGGTAGCTTTAGATTATGTTCAGCAGCAAATCCAGCCGTTGGAAGATAGCTATTCACATGTAAGCCTAAGCCAAAAACTGGCTGATGATTTTACAGGCATTGAAAAAGGCCGATTCGATGCTGTTATCCTTAACTCAGTTGTGCAGTATTTTCCAAGCATCGATTACCTGATAGAAGTTTTGAAAGGTGCAGTAAATAGTTTAACGAAAGGAGGTTTCCTATTTGTCGGTGATGTTCGCAGCTTGCCATTATTAGAAACGTTTCATACCGCAACTAAGTTTGATCGCGCCTCAGATTCATTAACCATAGACAAATTGAGGCAGCAGGTAAAAACAGCTGTTAAGCAAGAAGAAGAATTGGTGATCGACCCAGCCTTCTTTCTAGCTTTAAGGGAATATATCCCAGAAATAAAACAAGTTCAAATCCAGTTGAAACCTGGGGATTATCAGAATGAGCTAACTAAGTTCCGTTACGATGTAATTCTTCATGTTGGCCAGGAAGTATGTGCCACAGTCACCCCCGAATGGCTTGACTATGATCAAGAGGGTTTAAACTTATCAGCTATCAAACGAATTTTACTAGATAAGAAGCCAGAGGTGGTTGGTATTAAGCACATCCCTAATGCTCGTTTGCAAGAAGAAGTCACACTTGTTCAAGAGCTTGATGACTTCAGGAAACTCGAAACTGTAGGTCAATTGCGTAAGATTTTGCAGGAGAAAAAACACATAGGGGTAGAGCCGGACAATTTATGGAATTTGAAGGATGAATTACCTTATTCGGTACATATTACTTGGTCTGGTACTGGCGGCAATGGTTGCTATGATGCCATCTTTATACGTAATGAATCGGCCTGTGACTCCCAAAGGGTAATTCCAAACTTGGAAGCAACTGTTCCAATCAAAGCCTGGAGTGCTTATGCCAACAATCCCTTAAAGCAAGAATCGAATCGCCATCTGGTTTCACAATTATCTAGCTTCCTCAAAACGAAATTACCAGAATACATGGTGCCCAGTGCCTTAGTGATTTTGGAGACTCTACCGTTGACACCAAACGGCAAAGTAGACCGATTTGCCCTACCCGCACCTGATGGGAAAATTACCCGAGAACATAAATACGTCGCACCACGTACAACCATAGAACTTCAACTGACTCAAATCTGGTCAGAAGTTTTGAATCTCACCTCTGTCGGAGTACAAGATAACTTCTTTGAACTGGGCGGTCATTCCCTTAATGCTGTCCGTCTGATGTCAAACATTAAACAACAATTCCAAATCAATTTACCTTTAGCAACCCTTTTCCAAAGTCCCACCATTGAACAACTAGCCAGCCTTCTGGGTTCTTCAGTAAATACACAAAATCCCATCTTAGTGGGCATTAAAACCAGTGGAAACCAACCTCCATTATTCTGTATTCACCCGGTTGGTGGCAATGTCCTGTGTTATGCAGAGTTAGCTCGTCATTTAGCTCAAGATTATCCAGTATATGGTTTACAATCTCTTGGTTTAGATGGGCAACAGCAACCCTTAACTTCTGTTGAGGAGATGGCATCCCATTATATTGAGGCAATAAAACCAATTCAACCCCAAGGACCATTACACCTCATTGGCTGGTCTATGGGAGGTGTAATTGCTTATGAGATGGCACAACAATTACAGGCTAAAAATACTCCAGTGGCTCTTCTAACTTTAATAGACAGTTATGCACCCACTGTAATGCGGAAACCTTCAGAAATAGATCAAGCCATGATAGTAAATCAATTGGCTCAAGATTTGGGAGGTCTCTATGGTCAAGAGTTAGATATATCCCATGAAACACTTAGACAACTTGAACATCCGATGCAAGTCAAGCATCTATTTGAGCAAGGCAAACAGCAAGGGATATTCCCATCAGACATAGAAATAGAGCAAATGCGTTCTTTATGGGAAGTTTTTCAAGCAAATATGATGGCAAACTCTCATTATCAACCAAAAGCTTATCCAGGTTCACTTCTCCTTATAAATGCTAGTCAAACTTCCCCAGCAGTAATTGAAGACCCAACCCATGGCTGGGGTTCTCTAGTTCTAGGTGATATCCAAACTCACACTATTACTGGAGACCATTACACTATTATGAAAGCCCCTCAAGTTGAGGGTCTAACTGCAGAATTGAACAACTATCTATTGAACAAGTAGCACATCTTGGCCGCACTGGCTCCCCTGTTCCCGACAACTGCCGCGAAGTCTACTAAGCAGATTTTGCGAGTAAAGGTTCTACGGTCTGGGATGATTCACCGACCTGCTCTAAAATCTCAATCAATTCCCGTTCAAAGGTGACCAAAGCACGATTGGTTTTCCCACCAATATAAAAGCGATCGCCTTTTTGTAATGCCCAAATCTGAGAGTGGGAGACATAACTCATCAGTACTCCTAACATCAGTAAGCCAAAGCCAGTGTAAACAAAGGGAATACCGGGGTCCGCTTTAATTTGTAAGCCAGTGCTGCCGATGACATCTTTAATTTTCAGTATCACGCCATTGACCTTAATCCCCATACCAGAACGAACAGTTGAAACGAGATTACCGGTTCCATCATAAACAAACAGGGTTCCCTGCAAATCCCTAGCTAAAAGGGATACCCCTTCACTTAAATCAGGTTTTGTGGGAACCCAAGTGCCCCAAATCCGCCCCTCACCATTAGTGGGAAGTTGTGCCATCGGAAGCTGGAAAATTGGACTATTATTCAACTGCACCTGAACCCCAGCAATCCCCCAATCGGTTTGGTAAAAGGTGACACCTCGATATCTGAGAGGCTTATTCACATAAATAGTTTCTTGGTCAATGTCTTCACCTTGACTATCCAAAACTGACAGATTGGAGTAAAATTGATCAATATCCCCGGACGGAGTGTAATCTATCCAGAAGCGATTCACCCGCACTGACAAATCTTTGGGGATTTGGGGCCAAGCAAACGGACCGGCATCAATAATGTTTCTAACTTGGAATGTATTGCCACTGGTAACCATTTCCTGAGCGGTAAACCCTGTCATTGACCCCCAAATTGACCCTCCCAGGATAATCAACATACTGGCATGTACTACAATTGGACCAATCCGTCCGATAATTCCTTTACGGGCGTAGATAGTATCCCCCTCTTGGAATACCTTGTAACGCCGCTTCTCTAACAACTCAGTCAGGGAAGTAAAAGAGCCCTTGTCCAACTCTACACTCAAGGCAAGTTTCCCAAACTGGCGGGGTTCTTTATAAAACTTCCAATTCCGGGCTGCTTTTAAAGCCGGAAATTGACGAGTGAAGGTACAAGCGGTCAGACTACTACCGAATAACACTAATAAGGACAAAAACCACCAAGTCCGGTAGACATGATCTAACCCTAGGAGCAACAACACCTTCCAGCTGAGGAAACCAAACAAAGCTGGGTCTTCAGGATAATTGGCTTGGTAAAACGCCAGAGATTCCCCCTGTTCAATCACTGTACCGCTGATGCTAAATAATGCGATCGCAAGCAGCAAGATAATCGCTAACCGTAAGTTAGCCAGCACTGATACTAACCGACGCCACAACCGACTGCCACTCATCAATGATGAGTTTTCTGATAAGTTATCTGATGAATTTTCTGATGAGTTATCTGATGAGTTTTCTCTAGTCATATTAAGTCTAGTTAATTACTTGCTTTCTTGATAGTACGACGCACTCAGCACTCAGTACTCACTCAAAAAATTCCCACTGGAATCCGAGACAACAACGAAAACACACCAAATCCCACCAATAGCGCACCACTTACTGGTGTAATCCAAGCCGACCACTGTCGCAATTCTAATAATCGTTTAATTGAAGCAGTAAACGTACCTGCCAAGATCAAGGGTGCCACATAACCAGCTGTGTAAGACAACAGCAAGGCACCACCTAACACTAAATCTTTAGTTGAGACAACCCAAGCCAGTAACGTTGCTAATACCGGTGTACTGCAAGGAGAAGCGACTAAACCGAAGGTCAAACCAATGAGATAAGAGCGTAACCCTTTCGGCCATTCCTGGGAAATCCAATCCATACCACCCCAACTTGGAAACTGTAGCGGTAGTGCTTCTAGTAAATTCAACCCCATAATAATGGCGATTACGCTGACAATAATCGGTAAGCCAACACCGATTTGACCATAGACTCGCCCGATAGATGCTGCGATAATTCCTAATGCAGCTAAGGTTGTGGCTAAGCCTAAGGCAAACCATACCGATTGGGTAGCAGCTTGCAGCCGTCCTTGATTTTCATAACCACCGATGTAGCCCATCGTGATCGGTAGCATTGATAGCATACAGGGGGTTAGGCTAGTCAGCAACCCAGCAGCAAAGATGATGGCTATGCTGACTAGGCTCAGGTGAGTCAGTTGGCTGTCAACCAGGTTATTAGCGAATTGTTGGAGTTGATAGAGTTGAGTCGAGAATGTGTCAAGCATAGGGAATCTAAACACCCAGTTTGCTTGAATTGTAGCGTATTTAACCCCTCAAGTACGGTGAGCAAATGCCAGGGATATATACCAACAAGCTTGAATCACCATCTTGTGCCCACCCTACCCTAATACTAATATCAAGTCCGGTTGAATACCCATAATAAAAGTTTGGGGAGGGTGGGAAGATGGGGAGATGGGGAGATGGGGAGATGGAGATGGGGGAGATTTTATTAAGGGTAATTATCCGGAAATCATATAAGTTTCTATCGGCAGTGCGATCGCGTTATCAGGGGTAGGTTGCTGAGTCTCAGGTTCCCTGAGGAACCTGCCTCAATCCCCAGCACGAGGATTACTCGCGCCGGGGGAGTTGTCAAAAATAACTATTCCTGTACCTTTACAGAAGTTCCCAAAGCCACTCTGTTATACAAAGCTTTGACATCATCATTACGCATCCGGATGCAACCGTGAGACACTGCTTCTCCCACCAGTTCCTCAGCATTGGTACCATGGAAGCCGATGTAGTTTGTTCCATCACTCCAAAATGCCATCCACCTTGGACCAAGAGGGTTTTCTGGTCCTGGAGCAACGATTTCACCAGTTATAGGATGCTTCCAAACTGGATTTTGAACCATCTGTGTCACTTGGAAATTGCCTGTAGGGGTTTCCCAACCAGGCTGACCGATGGCAACTGGATAACTGGCTTCGAGTTTATCTCCTCGATAAACATAAACACGACGCTCACTTAGTTTAATCACTAAACGAGGGGTATTATTAAAGAAATCTTCCTCTTGCCGCAGATAGTGATTGACTTCTTCGAGAGGAGACAATTCTGGTGTTTCAACCCTTGGCAGAAAGCTTTCATAGCGAATTTCTTTCCAGTTAGTGAAACTAGTATTGGTTAGATCAGCGGCGGCGGTGGCTACCTCTGCGTATAATAACGGGATAGCTACACTTAAGCCGCACACAATTAAGCGTTGAGTGGAAAGTTTTCCGTTCACGATTTCCTCTTAGCTAGTCGATATTTTATGTGCATATTTTAATTGATCATGTTTTGTTCACTTTTGACCGTTGACTGTTGACGGTTCTACCGATCCCACGGCTTTGATCTAAACACCCATGATCTAAACACCCATGATCTAAACACCCATGATCTAAACACCCATGATCTAAACACACATAGCTATCAGACTTTATCCTTTAGAGGTTGCTGAACTAAAAAACTGACTCAAGTATAGTTGGGTCAGTTATAGCGTTTCTCGCTCCTTATGAGGTACATTCAATTTTCAAAGGTGCCACTCCCTACTCCCTACTCCCTACTCCCTACTCCCTAAAACCAAGATAGATGTCACACTGATTGCTTAATGTTAAGTTGTGACAGCTCACTGGGGGCAACTGCACCTTTTTCAGTAATAATGGCAGTAATTAACTCCGCCGGAGTCACATCAAAAGCTGGGTTATAAAATTCCACTTTAGGGGGACAAATCACTGTCTCCCCAATCTGATAAATTTCTGAGGGGTGACGTTCTTCAATGGGAATCTCTTGGCCAGTAGATAGCTGAAAATCAATGGTTGAGATTGGAGCAGCCACAAAGAACGGTATTTGATGAGCTTGAGCAATCAGGGCTAAACTATAGGTACCAATTTTGTTAGCCGTATCCCCATTGGCAGCAATGCGATCAGCTCCCACTACAACCGCATCAATGAGCCCTTCTTTCATACAATGGGCGGCCATGCTATCAGTAATTAAAGTAACCGGAATACCTTCTTCGACGCATTCCCAGGTAGTTAACCTAGCACCTTGCAAGCGGGGGCGGGTTTCGCCAGCATATAATCTGGCTAATCGCCCATCCCGCCACGCCGAACGCACCACTCCCAAGGAAGTACCATACCCAGCGGTTGCCAACGCTCCTGCATTACAATGGGTCAGAAGACACAGTTTGTCGGGGGTTTTCGGTAATACCTCTAATCCGCGATCGCCTATGGCTTGACAGGTTTGTAAATCCTCCAGCTGAATTTGTTTAGCTGTTTCAAGTAAGGAAGCTTTAATCTCTTCTACTGTCCCGATCGTTTCATAGGCATTTTTAAGCATCCGCATGATTGCCCAAAACAAATTCACGGCTGTAGGACGAGTTTGCCGCAACTGCTGCGCTACAACTTCAAGCTGTTCAAGGAAAGCCTTACGTTCTTGAGTTTTAATCTCTCTTGCGCCAAGGTAAATGCCATAAGCCGCTGCGATTCCAATTGCTGGCGCTCCCCGAACAATCATAGTTTTAATCGCCTCAACCATATCTTCACAGCGACTGATTTCTACAATGGCATATTTTTTGGGTAAGCTGTTTTGGTCAATAAGGATAACTCGGTCGTTTTCCCAAACAACGGGATACACTTGGTATGTGGATGAATTCATCGAAAATCTGTATATTGTTAATTTCTATATTGTTAACGGTTAACGGTTCCGTTAACCGTTAACCGTTAACTGTCAACTGTTAACATTCATAGATTAACTAACACCAGAGGGCTGTCTATTAAAGAATGCTTCCCTGATCTGTTCAGCAATTTGAGAGCCAGTTAGCCCCAAATCAGCTTTTGATTCATCGGGCTTGGCATGATCCACTAATTGATCCGGTACACCAAAGCGCTTGAGGGGAACTAATATATCATTATCCATCAGTGCTTCTGCCACCGCTGAACCAAAGCCACCCATTAAGCACCCTTCTTCTAGGGTAACTACACGACCAATTTTCTGAGCCAAGGGGAAGATTAATTCTGTATCCAGGGGCTTGACAAAACGAGCATTAATCACCGTTGTTTCAATACCATGCTCGCTAAGAATTTCAGCGGCTTGCATGGCGGTGTAAACCATACTGCCGTACCCTAGCATTAACAGGTCGTCACCATTACGCAAGAGTTCTGCTTTACCAATGGGTAGGGCTTCCCAACCATCTTCCATCAGGGGAACGCCATAGCCACTACCCCGAGGATAGCGCATGGCAATGGGACCATCGGTGTGGTTAACTCCTGTAACTACCATACGTTGTAGTTCAGCTTCGTCTTTGGGAGCCATAATTACCATATTAGGAATGCATCGCAAATAGGCGATATCATACATCCCTTGGTGAGTAGGGCCATCAGCACCCACAATTCCCGCACGGTCGAGGCAGAAAAAGACCGGTAGGTTTTGGATACAAACGTCGTGAATGATTTGGTCGTAAGCCCGTTGTAAGAAGGTGGAGTAAATAGCTGCAACTGGCCGCATTCCTTCACAGGCTAGGCCAGCCGCTAGGGTGACCGCGTGTTGTTCCGCAATCCCCACATCAATGTATTGGTTAGGGAGTTTTTCTTGCAATTTATTCAACCCTGTCCCAGTAGCCATAGCTGCCGTGATGCCAATGATTTTGGGATTATTCTGAGCTAGTGTGACCAGGGTGTGGGCAAACACTTTGGAATAGCCGGGGGGTTTGGGTTTTTTAGCTGGAAGCGCTTTACCCGTAGCTAGGTTGAAGGGACTTTGGGCATGGTAACCCACTTTGTCCGCTTCTGCGATCGCATACCCCTTGCCCTTCGTAGTTGCCACATGCACCAGCACTGGTCCATCTAGCTTGTGGGCGTTGGTAAAGGTGGAAATTAACTCCTCTAGATTGTGACCATCCACCGGTCCGATGTAAGTAAAGCCAAGTTCTTCAAATACTGCTCCGACCTTAGGTACAGCTAAACGCTTCATCCCTTCCTTGAGCCGTTGCAAGTCTGGGGATAAAGACTCACCGACAAAGGGGAGATGTTTGAACTGTTCCTCCAAATTGTCAGTAATAAACTGCATCGGCTCAGAAAGCCGCACTTTGTTGAGGTAACGAGGAATAGCCCCCACATTGGGGGAGATGGACATCTCATTGTCATTGAGCACCACCAGCAGTTTAGTATGGGGTAAATGTCCTGCATGATTGATGGCTTCCAAGGCCATGCCACCGGTCAGAGCACCATCACCAATAACTGCTGCAACTTTGAAATTTTCCCCTCTGCGGTCTCGGGCGAGGGCCATACCCAAAGCAGAAGAAATACTGGTGGACGCATGACCTGCTCCAAAGTGATCAAACTTATTCTCGCAGCGCTTTAGATAACCAGCAATACCATCTTTCTGCCGTAGGGTATGGAATCGGTTATAGCGCCCCGTGAGCATTTTGTGGGGATAAGCTTGGTGTCCCACATCCCAGACTACCTTATCATAGTCAAGGTCAAGTGTTTGATACAGAGCTAGGGTTAATTCTACCACTCCCAAGCCTGGCCCTAAGTGACCACCACTAGTAGCTATGGTTTGGAGATGTTTCTCGCGAATTTGACGGGCAATTTCCTCTAGTTGACGAATCGATAGACCGTGCAACTGATTTGGATGAGTAATTTCACTGAGATGCATACCGTCTCTTTGAATTGCTACTGGATTGTGTTAATGTTTATCTTTCGACTCCCTAAAAGTATCCAATAATTTGGCGCTTCAAGGGTTATATGGAAGCTAAAGATTACCTGAAAAATGGCATTTCTGGTCAATTTTCCATTGTAAATTTTCCTGGCGACCAGCAGCCCCTCACCATTGCTCCCGATACTCCAGTAACGGAAGCGATCGCTACGATGAATCAAACTGGAAGGAGCTATGTGCTGGTAGTACAGCACCAGAAATTGGTAGGAATTTTTACAGAACGGGATGTGGTCAAAGTAGCAACAGCTGGAATGGTACACTCAGGGGTTTCCATTGCTGATGTGATGACTCAAGAGTTAATTACCTTGCCCATCATACCGACACCGGACATTTTCTTGGTAGAGTCCCAATTACGTCAACACCAGATTCGTCACCTACCCCTAGTGGATGAGCAAGGTCAAGTAGTACGTGTGGTGACCCCCCACACCATGGCAGCAATCCTCTCTGCTATCGTGACTAAGGTCGAAGACTTACAGCAACAGTTGACTCAAAAAGAAAGGGAATTAGTGGCAGCTAATCAGCGATGGCAGCAGGAAGTTGCTGTCAATCAGCAGTTTGAGGAGGAATTGGGGGAAAATGAACATGCTTGGCAGTTGAGCCAAGAACGTCTTGAGAGTATTCTGGCTGACCTAGAAGCAGTGGTATGGTCTTTTGATCCTTCGATTGACAAACTGCTTTATCTTAACAGTGCTACCGAGCAAGTCTATGGTCGCAGTATCACTGAGTTCTTCGGAAACTTACGCCTGTGGGAATCAGTGGTTCACCCAGACGATCTCGAAACCTATCAACTGGCAGAGCAAACCCTGCTGTCAACTGGTGCCAAAGATATTGACTACAGAATTTTGCGACCGGATGGAGCTGTGAGTTGGATTCGCCATCGTGCTCACCTCCTCAAGGATGCTAATAACACTCCCACTCGGATCTATAACATAGCCATCGACATCACACAGCTCAAACAGGTCGAGGAAAACCTCAAAGCTACCCTAGTTGAGAAAGAGGTGCTGCTCCAAGAAATTCACCATCGGGTCAAAAACAACTTACAAATTGTTTCTGGCTTGCTACACTTGCAATCTGTGACAATAGATGAACCCCAAACCCGACTACACCTGTCGGAAGCTCGCCATCGCCTTGAAGCCATGGCTCTCATTCATAAGAAACTTTATGGTGCCTCAGTGATAGGCAACCTGGATGTAGTCGATTATATCCAGAACCTAGCCGTGAACTTACTGGTAGCTTATCAAATAACTAGCGATAGGATTCAGTTGCACACCACTATTGAACCCATTCCGCTCAGTATTGATCAGGCCATCCCTTGCGGTCTAATCATCAATGAACTGGTATCCAATTCCCTGAAGTACGGGTTTCCCAATGGACGCTCTGGTGAGATTCACATTGAATTGCACCGTAGCGGGGACGATGACGTTGAATTGATTGTCCGAGATAATGGAGTTGGTTTACCAGAACAGTTAGATTGGCGTAATACCCAGTCTTTAGGATTATCGTTAGTTTATGACCTGGCAACGGAGCAACTAGAGGGGAGTATGTTTCAGGGCCATAGCGAGGGCACAGCTTTCAGAATAGTATTCTCAACACCAACAATTGTAGAGGCAATAGGACAACAATAGTGGTTACCAGGGTGTTAGTTGTAGAAGACGAAGTTATTGTTGCTAAGACAATTGCTAGCCAGCTTAAGCAACTGGGGTATATGGTATCAGCTACTGCTTCATCTGGCTCTCAAGCCATTACCAAAGCCGCTCAAACTAAGCCTGACTTAGTGCTGATGGACATTTTCCTCAAAGGCAAGATGGATGGTATTACTGCTGCTAGGCAAATCCGTGAACATTTACGTATTCCTATCGTCTATTTAACTGCCTATGGGGATGAAGATACCTTGCAAGGGGCTAAAGTTACCCAACCCTTTGGTTATGTGACCAAACCCTTTAACGACAGAGACTTGCGGGTTGCTATTGAAATTGCTCTCCAGCAATACCAGATGGAGCAGTCGTTGCAGAGCAGCCAAGCTCAGTTGTCATCCATTTTAAACTCTATCGATGATGCAGTTATTGCTACCACGACCCAAGGTATCATTACCTTTATGAATGCTCCCGCTGAAGCTCTGACTGGCTGGAACCAATCCGAGGTATGGGGGCGAGATGTGACTTCAGTGTTCCCAATTGTTAATGATCTGACCGGGAATCTAGTCAAGTATCCCCTAGATAAAGTGATCAAGACCGGACAAGTTGTCTATCTGGGCGAGCATAACGCTTTGATCGCAAAGGACGGTGGTCGAATTCCTGTTGGTAATAGTGCCTCACCCCTAAAAGACCAACTGGGAAACGTCAATGGAGTAGTTCTGGCGTTTTGGGATATCAGCGAGGATCCTCAGACAGAAATGTTAGAGGAGGTGTTGGCAAAAGAAGAAGAAATCCAAGATTTCCGCTCCCAGTTCGTTTCCACCGTTTGCCATGAATTCCGTAATCCCCTCAGTGTGATCCTAACTGCTGCTGAGTTACTTAAGCGCTATGGTAATCTGGCCACTCAGGAGCAAAAGCAGCGTTATCTAAAACGAATTACTATTTCAGTAGAGCGCATGACTGAGTTGATGGAAGAGGTGTTGCTAATCGGTCAAGCTGAAGTAGGTCGGCTAGATTTTATTCCAACTCCGATGAACTTAGAGCAATTCTGCCAGGATTTAATTGCAGAACTATGCCTAGATGAAGCCAGCCGCAACCGGATTGTTTTTACCTCTGATAGGATCTATACACAAGTCTGTATGGATGATAGACTTATACATTACATTATAACTAATCTGCTTACCAATGCTTTGAAGTATTCTCCTTCTCATGAAATCGTGACCTTTAACCTAACTTGTGATTTGAAAGAGCAGTTGGTTGTGTTCCGCATCCAGGATAAAGGAATTGGGATTGCTGAAGCAGACCAAAATAAAATTTTCGAGTCTTTTTATCGAGCCAAAAATGTGGGGACAATTCAAGGGACTGGTCTGGGACTATCGATTGTGAAACGCTGTGTGGAACAGCATCAGGGAGAGATTAAACTGACTAGTAAATTGGGCGTTGGGACAACATTTACGATTAAAATTCCCATAGTAAGTAATGGGGAAGTAAGACTTCTGAATTCAGACGTCACAAGTGCTGATTGGCAATGGCTCGGGAGTCGTCACAATTAGCTATAGCAAGTCTTATACCCATGAGGTACAAATTTTTAGGTTTTAGGGAGCAGGGAGCAGGGAGCAGGGAGCAGGGAGCAGGGAGCAGGGAGCAGGGAGCAGGGAGCAGGGAGCAGATAAGAGGCAAGAGGCAAGAGGCAAGAGCGACTGCATCAAGACGGTAAGAGGTAAAAAAATATTTGTACCTCTTAGCTATGATAAACGCTATATCTTTGTCCCGATAAGTGTAAAGGTGTGTTGAAAACAAGAGTAGTTTGAAAAAAGCTAAATTTTATGGAGCTTAATACCAAGAACAAATGACAAAGGACAAATGACAAAAAAACCTGGGTTAAAACTTGTTATTACTGCGGCGATCGCATTTTTTTTATTCACCTTAGTTTTTACTCTACATCGACATTATACTTTTTATTCGTCTTACGACCAAGGAATTTTTAATCAAGTCTTCTGGAATGGCAGTCACGGTCGCTTTTTTCAGAGTACCCTTTCATCCCAGCTGTCTACTAATGTCGTTCATAATGGGGAAGTTCCAAATGTCTATTACCACCGATTAGGGCAACATTTTACTCCCGCGCTGTTACTTTGGTTACCGTTATATGCTTTGTTTCCATTTCCCGCGACTCTAACCGTTTTGCAGGTAACGTTGGTAACAGCTGCTGGTGTAGTTTTGTATATCCTGGCCAGACAGTATCTGCAACCGATGTTAGCAGCAATGATTACGGTTAGCTTTTACTGTGCTAATGCTATTCTTGGTCCGACCTTAGCCAACTTCCATGACATCTGCCAAATTCCGCTGTTTGTGTTTGGGCTACTGCTAGCTATGGAAAAACGCTGGTGGTGGCTGTTTTGGTTGCTGGCAATTTTGATTTTAGCTGTACGGGAAGATTCCGGGATAGGTTTGTTTGGTGTGGGATTCTATTTAATAGTCAGTCGGCGCTACCCTCGCATTGGTCTGGCAGTTTGTACCCTCAGTTTTGGTTACATACTTGTCTTGACCAATCTCATTATGCCTATATTTTCGGAAGATATTTCTCAACGGTTCATGATTGAGCGTTTTGGTCAGTACGCTGATGGGGATGAGGCGTCTACTCTGGAAATTCTTAAGGGTATGCTGACCAATCCCTGGCGTTTACTAGTAGAACTGTTTACTCCCTTTTTTGGTACTATTCAGTATTTATTAGGTCAATGGTTACCGTTAGCATTTATACCAGCTATTGCTCCCGCTTCTTGGTCTATTGCAGCATTTCCTTTGCTAAAACTCCTGTTGGGTAAAGGTCAATCCGTGCTTGCGATTAATATCCGCTATGCGATGACCGTAGTACCTGGGCTATTTTATGGCGCGATACTTTGGTGGTCAGCTCATCCCCAATTTAGTCAAGCTGTGATCTCGGCTAGGTCTAAGTTTCGGCGCTTTTGGATTTTTTGTCTAACCCTTGCGGTAGTGTTGACCATTACCTCTAGCCCAAATCGAACCTTTTATTTCCTGCTTCCGGATTCCTACCAACCCTTCGTCTATGTGCCGTTAACGCAACAGTGGTCTCGTGTGGGGTCGATCCGGTCATTACTAGCTCAGATTCCTGCAAATGCTAGTGTCTCAGCCACTACCTATCTAGTGCCTCATCTGTCAGGACGTAGGGAAGTCATCCGCTTAGCTGACTTACAGTTGCGCAATGATAATGGCGAGGTCGTCAAGGTGGATTATGCGATCGCAGATTTATGGCGGTTACAACGCTATCAAATTGCCTTTAAGCATGATGGTCAGCGCTTGCGCTCCTTAGTTAACATGATTGACCGCGTCACCAAGACTAACGAGTATGGCATCATTGGGTTTAAAGATGGTGTGATTTTGATGCAAAAAGGAGTAGCATCTAATCCAGAGGCGATGGCAGCATGGCTAACCTTTAGGCAAGAGTTGGATGTCTAAAGGGAACAGGGAATAGGGAACAGGGAATCGGGAATCGGGAATCGGGAATCGGGAATCGGGAATATGGGATTAAAAATTATGACAATTCCGATAGGGATTGCTAAAGCGTCTTCCTGGGTACAGCTCCGGTTATTAGACCTCTTGCAAAAGTATTTTTATGATAGTGTTTATGTCAATTCTTGTCCACTGTTCCCTGTTCCCTGTTCCCTGTTCCCTACTTCTGCAAGAAGTCTATTGAGTAGTTCGGCCATAAACTGATATTTATTAATAAATAATATTAATAAGATCAGTTCAATAAACATTAATGCCTAGCACCAGTACTACGTCCTACGCTATTGACTTTGGCACGAGCAATACGGTAATCACTCGCTGGAACCCTGTCACGGAAACGCCAGAAACGATCACGTTACCAGGACTTGCTCTGCAACTTAGTCAAAATCCTCCCTTAATTCCCAGTTTGGTGTATGTGGAAGATGCTGCTCAGGGTAAGGTTATGGTTGGACAGGCAGTACGCGATCGCGGATTGGATCTAAGCAGTGACCCTCGATTCTTCCGCAGCTTCAAACGGGGGATTGGTGCTGAGGTTCAGGGATTTCTGCCAGAACTGGATGGTACCGCGATCACCTTTGAACAAGTTGGGGAATGGTTCCTCAACCACATTATTGAACACCTATCAGCCCTCCAGTCCGAGGCGGGGGATTCTGCGATTGAATCGGTGATTCTGACTGTGCCTGTGGATAGCTTTGAAGCTTACCGCCATTGGCTTAGTGGAATCTGTCAATCGTTGCCAGTGGAACAGGTGAGGATGCTGGATGAACCGACAGCGGCTGCCTTGGGCTATGGTATTGCGGAAGGGGATACTCTGCTAGTCATAGACTTTGGTGGTGGCACCCTGGATATATCTCTGGTGGAGCTGAATCAGGAGGCTCAAGGGAATAAAAAACCCCTCGGGTATATTCTTAAGTGGGGTGAAAAGTCCTTTGCTGAAGGGTCTAGCCAGAAGGTGAAGATTGCCCGTGTGCTGGCGAAAGTGGGACAAAACTTGGGTGGGACAGATATTGATAACTGGCTGGTGGATTATTTTGTGGAAACTCAAGGGTTAATGCGATCGCCTTTGACTACTCGACTAGCAGAACGCCTGAAAATTCAACTATCTGAGCAGTTTGAGGCTACTGAAGTCTATTTTAATGATGAAACCTTCGAGAGTTACGAACTAAAACTACACCGCAAGACTTTTGAAACTATCCTCAAAGAACACGAGTTTTTTAAGACTCTTGATGATAAGATGACACAAGTGTTGCAACAAGCAAGACGCAGCGGTATAGAAGTAGCAGATATAGATGGTGTCTTGTTAGTGGGTGGCACGGTGAAGATCCCAGCAGTTCAGGCATGGGTAAACCAGTACTTCGACTCAAGCAAGGTTCGTTGCCAAAAACCCTTTGAAGCGATCGCAACTGGCGCACTTCAGCTCAGCCAAGGTATCGAAGTCCAAGATTTCCTCTACCATAGCTACGGAATTCGCTATTGGGATAGACGGTTAAAGCGTCACAACTGGCACTCTATCATTAGAGAAGGACAGCCTTACCCCATGAGTGAGCCAGTAGAACTATTCTTAGGAGCATCCGTAGAGAATCAACCGAGTATAGAGCTAATTTTAGGAGAGTTAGGCTCCCAAACTGGTGGCACAGAGATTTATTTTGAAGGCGATCGCTTGATTACTCGTCAGTTAGGCCAGGGTGAATCTGCTGTGCAACCCCTCAACGACAGGGATGGGGCAAGAAGTGTGGCTAAATTAACACCCCTGGGCAATCCCGGAAGCGATCGCATTAAACTCCAGTTTCAAGTTGATGCTGAACGTTACTTGAGAGTTACTGTAGATGATTTACTTACCAATGAAACCTTATTGGCAAATCAGGTAGTAGCTCAGTTAAGTTAATTGGTCATATCATGTTCGGTTGAACACTTATAAATAGTAGGGAACAGGGAACAGGGAACAGGGAACAGGGGATCAGTGCGTCGTGCGTAGGGTGTGTTAGGAGCGGGCTTGCCCTCATGTTAAACTTCGTAGCGACTGTTGCAACAGCCCGCTCCGTAACGCACCACTAATAAACTTCATCGTGAGTGCCAATATCAATCAAAAGTATTTCTTCTTCTAAGGTGTCTGGATTTTGTTCAAAGTTGAAAATAAGACGACAATCATATTCAACCGAACAAGCCCAAGCACCTGATAATTTACCTTTGAGTTTATGAGTGCGTAGTATAGGATTATATAGAAATTATATATCCCATAAGGTACAAATTGATCCCCCTAAATCCCCCTTAATAAGGGGGACTTTGAGGTTAAGAACCGTACCTCATAACTGCGAGAATCGTTTAATTCAGCGATCACATCATCAACTGTACCTCGGAAGACGTTACCTTGTTGATAGTCTAGGTGAGCTTTAGTAATATTAACAGTGATTTCTTCTCTTCTTTGTTCAATTTGTCTATGTCTAACAATATTAATTAAATCGTTCTGTTCCTCTAAAGAAAGAGCGTCAATCATTTCTAAAATTTGATTGAAGTGACTTGTTTGCATTATTTTTGACTCTCTTAACCTACGGGCGTTCGGATTATGAGTCCGATCAAGTTATTGTAACTCACAATAAAAGATAAAATATTAGGGTAACAAGTGTACAAATCAAGGGGTTTGGGTGGTGCCTTCCTTAGAGGTTGTCTGAGAAGTCTAATTTGCTACATCCAAGCCCCCTAAATCCCCCAATTTTGGGGGACTTTTAGAAGCAAATTGACTCTTGTTCCCCCCAAAGTTGGGGGGCTAGGGGGGCAAAATGCAGTATCAAAAAACTTTTCAGATATCCTCTTATAATCAATCGGTTGAAGCAGTAGATGTTGATTACTTTGAGCGCACCCTACAATAGGCTAAGCACTATTGCCTCTTATCTGTTCCCTGTTCCCTGTTCCCTGTTCCCTGTTCCCTATTCCCTATGATTCTATCAGCAACCAAAACCGGTATCAGTCCAGAAGAATTTATTGCTCAGTATGGAGACGATGAACGCTACGAACTCATTGATGGAGAGCTAATTGAGATAGAACAAACTGGCTCCCACGAGCAAGTCGTGGCGTTGATTAGCCGAAAGCTTAATGTCGAAATAGATCGTTTAGATGTACCTTATTTTATTCCACACCGTTGCTTAATTCAGCCCTTGGGAACCTTCAACGCTTTCAGACCAGATATGGTTGTGCTTGATGAAGGAGAACTAATCAACGAACGACTGTGGGCAAGGGAACCAGTGATAACTCTGGGTACTACTATAAAACTTGTGGTTGAAGTGGTTAGTACAAACTGGCAGAATGATTATGCTCGTAAGTATGAAGATTACGAGGCTTTGGGGATTCCAGAATACTGGATTGTGGATTATCTCGGTATTGGCGGAAAATACTTTATTGGTAGCCCCAAACAACCGACGGTAACGGTCTGCTGTATGGTGAATGATCAATATCAAAAAGTAATGTTTCGTAGAGGGGATTATCTAAAATCTTCGCTTTTTCCTAACCTTAAGTTATCTACAGATCAATTATTTATAGGGCTGCGCTGAGGCAAGGGGGAAGGATCTCTAGTTTGACCCGGTGGTGCGTTACGGGCCGGGCTGTCTCAACCGATGTCAACACCGAAAAAATCAAGGGGAGCCCGTCCCTAACACACCCTACGCCACTATTGCCTGTTCCCTGTTCCCTGTTCCCTAAAATTTGTACCTTACTTAATTAAAAAATTTGTAAATTAGATAGCTTCTAGTTTTCCGGAATAACCGGCAAATTCCGTAAATCAGTCTTGATATAACCTCTGTAATAAGAACTCTCCAAATAGGATTTAAATTGCAGCATATCTATCTGGTTGACTTA
>NZ_JAAHFV010000105.1:0-17943 GCF_010672755.1 Moorena sp. SIO1F2 | reverse complement strand
GGATGTCCAACAGACAGAGTTTCTCGACCCTTTCCGGATGATCGAGCGCTAAGCGATGGCTAACGCGCGCGCCGCGATCGCGTAATGCTCACATCCAGGTAAATACCATGGGTAATTTCGAGAGAGGTCAGATAGCAAATAATCATCTGGAGTAATGATGGCGATGCTATGACAAATCTTCCAGTAACTGCTTTGGGGGGCAATCCAAGCCCGTCCTTTTGGGATAGTCGCCACAAAGACAGTAGGGGAATCCACAGAAAGTGTTTGCGGTGGCTGACACTGATAGACCCTCTTGCCGAGATGAATCGACTGAAACTGGTTACACAGTCGTCTCATACATCGATTACAGGTAACACCGCCACATTGAGGCTGGGACTGAGACTGGGACTGAGACTGGGACTGAGACTTGCTGCCTTCAACAGATATAGGAGCCAGGGCAGAAACTGGCGGCGCTACCATGGACATGGTGTTGATATCGTTTGGGAAACCATTGCCCTGGGAACCATGGTTCACAGAACCTTCAATTTCCCTCGATCCCGTATATTGCCAATCCTTGTCGATGGTTGACCAAGGTACCTCTATGTAGTAGCAGCCATGGCACTCTGTGTTTATATACCACTCTCTAGTCGCTTCATAAATGCCCTTGGTCGGGTGAGGGGGTTGGGAGGTAAGAGGCTTAGCACTATAGTTATCTTTCGGCTTAGCACTATAGTTATTTCTCGGCACGTTATCTATCGGCAAGACTCCGAGACTACCAAGGTTACCGCTCACCTTGCCCTCTTCTAAGTGCTGATGCCAGAGGGATTGGTAGTATTCAAGGGCTTGCTGGAACCGCTTTTGTTTGCTCAAGACTTGCCCTAACCGTAGATAAATCTGAGGATGAGCTGGTTGCAAGGCTAAACCCATGTGATAAGTCATCACTGCTGCATCCAGTCGCTGCTGCTCGGCTAAACAATCCCCTAACCGTATATACAACTCAACCTGGTCTGGCTGAATCTGTAACGCTTTCTGGTAATACTTTTCCGCCTGCTTTGCTGCACCATACTCAAACAAGGTATCCCCTAAATACAAATAAGTCTGCCACAGATATAGGCAGACTTGGAAAGTATCTTCTTTGTTCCGTAGTGCCTCAAGAAATCCAGAACAATAAATTTGCGATCGCTCAAGTATGTCTTGGCCTGGTAAACTTTTAGCACGTTGGCAATAAGCCTCCACAAAAGCTGGTTGCAATGCGATCGCTTTTCGTAAATAGTCAAAGGCTAGGGCTAGTTTCCCCTGAGCCATCAAGGCGTTGGCGCATTCACTGTAGGTCAATATCTGTTCTGGATCCAGCCTCAGCAGCCTTTCAAAATACTGCACTGCTATCGGATAATTCCCCTTCTGTTGCCATAACCGACCCAGATTTAAGTAAGCTGATTTTAGCTCTGGGTTTAACTCAATCGCACTACTGTATGCCACCAGAGCTTGACCTGCCTTACCTTGTGCTTGCAGCACCTTACCCAGGTTATTATACAGAGTCCCACACTTAGGATTATGGTCGATACCTTGTTGGTCGATACCTTGTTGATAGACTGCCTTTGCTGCCTCGAATTGTTTTAGCTCAAAGAGAACACAGCCCAAGTTATTATAAGCGCTGAGGTAATCTGGCTGGTTGGTAATGGCTTGGCGATAACTGTTGCTGGCTTCCTCTAACTGACCCCGTTGACCATACAACACTCCTAGGTGATAGTGGGCTTTGGCATCCTTGGGGTTAAGTGCGATCGCTTGCTGATAGCTTTCTTTGGCAGCATCCCACTCCCACAGCTTGTGCCTCGTGATTCCTAGATTGTAATGGTACTCACCCTGATCCGGCTGTAGCCAAACCGCTTGTTGATAATGCCATGCTGCTGTTGTGAGCTCCTGGAGTTGACTATATAACTCACCTAGGCAAGCATGAGTTTGAGCTTGCTCCGGTTGGAGTTGCAGCGCTTTACTATAGGCATAAATTGCCTCCCTCCGCTTTTCCTGAGCAGCTAGGGCAAAGCCTAGTAAAACATTGAATTCCTCAGAATCAGGCTGCCGTCTCAAGGCTTGCCTACAAGAAGCAACGGCTTGACTCCATTGCTTCTTGGCTAAATAAGCCTTGACTTGTTGGTAAGTTGGTTCAACCTTGATCATTAGGCAGCTATGGGGTTATTACTAGCTTGGGCAGTTGACTGCTCCCACCGCTAAATCGAACGCGCCCCGCGTCGGCTAAGCCGGACGATTATAGCGGGGGATTCTTAAGAGCATAAAACTCTTACTGGTTGAGCCAAACAACCTCTAAACCCTCCGATACAATCATTGGGGTTACTTGTGTGCTTGCGAATTATATTTAGCGCTCCGTTGCAATCAGCGTTAATCAACCAACCTTTGCTAGTTCGGTATAATCCACGTTTGATTCTCTTACCACTGAACTTGTAGGATTTTGGGTTGTCAGCATTCCACACAGGCAATTCATCTTTATCCAAGCTAGATGCTTTACTGGTGTAAGATTCTTCCTGTTCGATCATTTCGATGCCATATCGTTGACAGAGGCTTTCCAGCTTGTCCTTGAATGTATATATCGGAATCTGGGTGAACTTTTGATTGTTTCGTTTCCCTAGATTGACCTTTTGTTTTAGGTCGGGGTTGTAACCAATAACAATCTTGCTGATCTTATTATTTCTGCACCAATCTACAACATACCGAGCTGCTTTGTTAGTGAAATCTCTGACTTTGTGATTCCGCTTTCTTAGTAACTTAGCCTGTCGATTCGTCAAGGGTTTAATGCCTTGTAAGTCTTTGATAGACTGAAGTTTGGAGTTGCGTTTATTGTAGAACTGATTGTCAGACTTTATTCGCTTACCATCAATAATGAACGACTTTTGAGTAGTACTGACACATGTGGCAAAATTCTCAAGTCCTAAGTCGATACCTAAGATTTCGCCAGTCTGTTCGACCTGTTCTTCAGATTCATCCTCGTAACAATAACAAACATCAAAGTATCTTGCCCCATACTTAGGGATAATACGGATTTCTTTGACTGTTTTAGTTCTAAGTCTTTCAGGAACAGCAAACTGAACTGCCCCATGCTCTCGTTTGAATTTACAAGACATTGGAACAGTGAACAGCCAGTCTTTTCCTGGTAATTTTTCCCAGTCACGCTTCCTGATCGGGATAACTAAGAGAAAATGTCCATCTTTTGGGAGGTACTGTGGAAGTCTAATCTTTTCCTGATACCCTCCACTAGACTTAAGCTTTAACAACCCGAAGAAAGACTTGAAAGACCTATCAACAATCTTCAATGTTTGTTGCGCAATATCCGTCGGCAACAGTTTATAATTATCATTTTCTTGGGAATGATAATAATTACTTTCGTATCGCAAATGTTTACGTTCTTGAAAGAAATACTGACGGACATTGTAGAGTCCCACGTTGAACATGTTCTTGCTCAAGTGACACATCTGCTTGAGAGCTAATATCTGCTGTTCGTCTAAACGCAGGTTATTAACTTGAGTTAGCATCCAGTCCTCCGCTAACAACATAGTTATTCTAGAGGAAATATTTAAAAAGTGCAAGTAATCTAGTCTCCAATTTCCAAGGGGCTGTGTGGGTCACCTGCGTCCGCACTTTATACGCCCCGTCTCCCGCTAACCCTACTGGTATAACGGGAGTCCCCTTGGAGTTTTTGATGGATAGTTGAACTGTCCCCCGCGTTCAGCCAGCATCGCGGTTTTCAGCCGTTAGAGTTGTGATTATTAACGTCTAGTTAAAACGAGTTCAGATAACCGTAACAAATAACACTAAATTGCTAACTGGTTATTAGGAATTTTTTAGTTGTCATTCCCTATTACTCATTACCTACACTACGAGATTACCTAGACCAGTATATAGCAGGAAACAAAAAAAGTTAATTTTCACAGTTTTAGAATTTTTTGTTGTTATTTTACATAATACTATTTCGCTATATTTTTTTTATAAACAAACTTCTTTTGCAAACTTTTTACATTGTGATCATTAAATCTTCATATCTGTTTCATAAAAATGGCTAATAACTATAGGGATCAGTGTAGGAATTCTGAGAATTTTTGTCCCGAAGTTCCCTGTTCCCTGTTCCCTGTTCCCTGTTCCCTGTTCCCTGTTCCCTGTTGCCTGTTCCCTGTTCCCTCTTCCCTTTGCTATATAAAGCTATAGCAGTGCTCAATGGGGTGATGGGAGGGTATGAAATGATACCACAAGTCAGTGTAATTATTCCCAGCTATAATTGCGATCGCTATATTACCGAAGCAGTGGAAAGTGCGCTGAATCAAGAAGCCTGTTCCTATGAGGTAGTGGTAATTGATGATGGTTCAACAGACCAGACTCGATCAGTGTTGCAACCCTATAGCGGACGCATTCGTTACATTTATCAAGAAAACCAAGGAGTCTCCCTTGCCCGCAACCATGGCATTAAATTAGCCTTGGGTGAATTTGTCGCATTCCTCGATGCCGATGACTTTTTCCTGCCAGGTAAGTTAGCTGCCCAGTTAGCAGTTTTTGAAGCACAACCCCATCTGGGAATTGTCCATAGTGGTTGGTATCGTGTCGATTCCCAGGGTAAGCTACTGATGACAGTGCGTCCATGGGAAAAAGTACCAGAATTAAACTTAGAAAGTTGGCTACTGTGGAAGCCAGTTCTGCCTAGTGCGATGATGTTCAGTCGCCATTGGCTAGAGTCCGTTGGCGGGTTTGACCCCAGGTTTCCACCCGCTGAAGATACAGAAATAGTGTTACGGTTAGCCCTCAAGGGTTGTCCTGCCGCTTGGTTGCGTCAGGTAACCGTAGGCTATCGGCAGCATCACCAAAGTGCTATGCACAAAGGATTGCCTCAAGCTCGCTCCCTGTCGGCAGCCATTGACAACTTCTTCCAACAGACTGATTTACCACAAGCAGTCCGTCTATTAGAAAATCAGGTGCGCTATGGAACCCTAGTATGGATTGCTTGGTATTTATATAATACAGGACATCCCAGGGAAATGATCAAGTATTTACAACAGGCTTGGGGCTATAGTCCTTATTTACCGATGGAGACAGTAGTACATTGGGCAGAGAATTTTGCCGAGTTTTCCAGGAATTGGGGCGGGGAGTTTGATGCTGATGGGTTGGGGAAGTCACCGGAGTGGCAGGAGTTGATGCAATGGGTGATGGCTCAGACTAGAGAGACGATGTTGGTAGGTGGGTCTAGCTTGTACTAACTGAAACTACTGCATCAGTTGGTAATGGGTCATGGGTCATGGCTCGGGAGTAATTCTACTTAACTATTACTACTTAACTATTACTACTTAACTATTACTACTTAACTATTACCCATGAGCAACTGATGCTCCTGGACATTATATCAATTGCTTATATTGTGCGAGTTAAATGTGTATCAGCTTTGTAGCAATTGCGAAAAATCTTGCTAAATAGTAATCACCCACTAAATCTCATCTTCCCATCTCTCCATTTCACAATTTTGCCATTTTGCCATCATCTGTAGGTGGAATCACTGAAATGCTTATGGTGATTACTTTCAAGGGTCAAACGTCAACAAAAGTTATACATAACATACAGAAGTTAAACATTAACGCAAACCTGTTGGCAAACCGATAATTGCTACGCTGATTTCCAAGAAAAAAACCTAAACTATTATTTATAGTTGATAAATACATTTATCAACTTCAAGATAATCGCTTTTTTAAACCTAAAAATAAATCCAAAAAACTATTAGCAATTAACCTTACTTCCAGCTTAGTCTTGAGTTTTTATTTTTTAAGTATTAAATTTTTTATATTTGGATTATTACCATCATCCTTATTTATGAAAGATATCAATCAAAAAACAACACCTAATCAAAATAATGAATTTATTGTTAAAAATAAAATTTTAGCTGGCCACCCAACCAGTATTCCTTGGATTAATGACTCCTACAACTGTGAAGCAACGGGAAGAGCTTGGGAACAGGGAGAGTGTTGGGACTATGAACATTATCGCAACTGGTGATGGCGGGATTAATTTTTAAAAGACTATAGGTAAGCATATGCGCTACGCGCACGCTGCTTGAGGTGCCGTCAGCCGTGAGCTAAAAGCTCACGCTACTTGAGGTGCCGTCAGCTGAATGCTTACGTTCCCAGATCCGCTGTTCCCTACTCCCTACTCCCTACTCCCTACTCCCTACTCCCTACTCCCTACTCCCTACTCCCTACTCCCTACTCCCTTAAAAAGGCTATATCTTGATCATGATAGTTTCCCCATTTCTCTATTATTTCCTGGGCAAGATGACTAGGGAATGAATGGTAACCGGGTTCCAATTTATTCGATAAAATTAAGTCAATCGCTATGTTATGGGCATAGAACACTGGATCGAGAGTCTGAACTGGAGTAGGTTCTGCTAAGGAAAAATTGATCGGAGCTTTTTTGAAAAGCACTTCTGCCTCTGAGAAGTTATCACCAAATTCATCTTCTGCGCCAATGTTGGCAAGATACTTACCACTAAAATCTTCCTTTTCTAAGTCATATTCCTTAGAGAGTACTCCATTAACTCCCGTACAGGTCACAACACAAAAAGCCTCCTTGAGTGCTGCCCTAATTCCATCCAGGTCTTCAGCCTGTAACCCTTTGATTCCTCTAGCCCTAAGCTGTTCTAAAATCTTAGGATTTTTATCGACAATCACTAGCTCCTTGGTTAAGCCTAATAATTCATTAACCAGTCCTTTTCCAACTTTTCCACAACCAAAAATTATTAAGTTTTTATCCACTAATGACTCGTTGGTTAACTGGTGGAAGGCTTTGACAAATGCCTTACTAGTGCCATAGAACGTTTCGATATTTTTTAAGGAACTGTCATCCACAGAAATTAAGGGATAGGGAATATCTAAGGATTGATAGATATCGTTATCGAGTTTAGTTAGCTCTACCACTCCCTGGCTAGGGGTGATTAGTGTGGGTAACTCTCCATAAAGATCTAAACAAATATCATAGTTATCCTCAAAATTACCTTCAAGATTAACCTCAACATTAGCACTGAGTAAAATTTCCACCGCTTCTGGGTTAGGCTTGATAAAATTAGGGCAAGACACGGTAAGCTCAGCACCAGCCAACAGCAAAGGTTCAACTTTAAAGACAGTTTCTATGGTCAAGTGGATATGATGTAATAGTCTTAATCCTTGATAAGGCTGATGGGAACGCATCTGTTGTCTCAGCTCAGCCATAAATGGCATAGCTTCAGAGCGGGGATGTTTTTGCCGTGCTTGTTCAAAGACCTTAAAATTAATCATTTATGATACACCCAATTAACGGTAGCGAAGTTGTTGACCCTTGATGACTAAACCCATTCTCATCGCGTTTCCAATTGGAGTGAATCGTTTTTGTTTCGTCATGGTTTGGGGATGATGACGCACGGTAGATAAACTCACGCTAAGCAGAGTCACAACAATTAGTGTAGCGCTTAAATTACGAGTAAAGGTTAAGTCAAACATTATCTGCGGATTTCCAACGGTCTCTACTTTCACAGTAGAAATCTCTTATGATTAGTTCCCCCAGTAATATGCAACTACCTTAATTGACTCTCTCGATAATGGTGAATCCCACCAATTCAATGGGTTGAGCAGTGTGGTTTAGCTAGACAATCTGCCCACTGGCACCATGGCAGAAAAATTCAATATCCTTCTTGCTCATCCCACATCCAGGACCTTAGCGTAAGTGCTAACATTTTTGAAGATGGGGACACGCCAGTTGCTCATCTGACTCCCCATCTCCCCATCTCCCCATCTCCCCACACCTCCCACACCTCCCACACTTCCCTCTCTTTCCCTACTCCCTACTCCCTACCCAGCAGTGTCAATCAACCGTATCTCCTATTTGGAGCCATCTTATCTAGGGATTTCACTTTAGCAGCTCTTGGCTTGTCCAATTGACCGTGAGACTTACAGGACAAAGCACTGTGGGGTAGAACTCGTAAGATTTCGGTTAGGGTGGTTACCCCTTTGGTTACCTTTTCAATCGCTGCCTTCCGGAAGGAATAAAAACTGATTTTATCCAGGTAACGGTGCAACTGAGTCATAGTTCCCTCATAAATCAACTGGCGTACGGTATCATCTACATCCAGTAACTCCACAATAGCTTCCCGTCCTAAATAGCCGGAATTGTAGCACTTGGCGCAACCCTTTCCTTTCCGCCAACCTTTGAGATTAGCTTCCTCTGGCGTCACATTCAGCTTCCGCAAATCCTCAGAAGTCGGGGTATAAGGTTCTTGACAGTGGGGACATACTTTGCGCACCAAACGCTGTGCCACTATTCCCAATAGGGCATCACTGATTAAACCTGGTTCCGGACCAATATCTTTAATACGAGGAATAGCACTAACTGCATCATTGGTGTGGAGAGTGGTCAATACTAAGTGACCGGTCAAAGCCGCTCGAATCCCTGTTTCAGCGGTTTCAGCATCCCGAATTTCCCCGACCATAATGATGTCCGGGTCTTGGCGTAAAATTGCCCTCATCCCTGCCGCAAAGGTCATCCCCGCTGCCTCATTCACTTGGGTCTGGGTAATCCGAGGTAAGACATACTCCACTGGGTCTTCCACCGTTACTACATTCACATCTTCCGTCGCTAACCCTTGCAGGGAATTATATAGCGTACTAGTTTTACCAGAACCAGTCGGACCGGTGATAATAACCATTCCTTGGGGTTGCTGCAACCAACCTTTATAGATTTTAAGCTCTTCGTCAGAAAAGCCTAACTCTTCCAAGCCAGAAAAGGGGTTTTCTCTTGGTAATAAGCGAATCACTGCTTTCTCTCCCCCCACACAAGGGAGGGTACTCACCCGCAGATCTAACCCAAGTTCTGCCTCCTCCCCAGTAGCATAGTTTTCCCCAATCCGACCATCTTGAGGACGGCGGCTTTCAGCAATGTCCATATCAGACATGACTTTGAGAGCAACCACCACTGCTCGTCCCAAGTCTGACGGTAAGGTAGTTATATCCCTAAGAATCCCGTCAATGCGATAGCGGACTCTTAAGCCATCAGTCATCGGTTCCAGGTGAATATCACTGGCGCGGTTACGCAGAGCTCCAGAGATAATGGTTTTAATCCGCTCAATCTGGTCAGCCGCTTGGGAAAGATACAATTCTGTGGTTTCGGTAATGTCTTCTTGTTCCACCTCACCAGTAAGGGGATTGACAAAGGCGACCGAACTGATAGATTTGGCATTATTGTTTTCCCTGTGGTACCATCGCTTGTAACTTTTGGGTGCAATGGGAATAATTTTGATTTGGCTGAAAGTGCGATCGCTTAATTTTTTGAGCTCCTCTGCACATAACTGAACTGGGGTACCCAGGTAATAACAGTTGCGCCACAGTACCAGCGGAATCACGGGAGGTAAATTTTGGCGATTGGGGAATGGCTTAAAGAACCGGGAACTGACTTCCCGATCCAGTAGGTTAACGTTTAGTTCTCCTTGTGGGTTAACCAACAGTTTAAGGGCTGTTTCACAGTTAATTTCACCTTTTATCAACTTCCTCCAAGCCGATGAAGTTCTAACGCCCGTTTGCATGATTTACCCCCCACTATATTAAACTAAATTAAACAGTTTTTGTTGATTAATTTCCAGTTTTAATTATCCCAAATACCTGGGTGCTTATTGACTATAGCATTTTTTGATTAATTGGTATTACGCTTGGTTGATATTGGAGTGATAGATCAAGGTAATACTATAAATCTTTATCTAATCTTTATATATAACGTTACCTTTTTCCTTTCACAAAACCTAGGCTTAGCTAAATAGACTTACCTAGTTTTTTACAATGATTATATAGCCTTTCTAAACATTGACAAACAAGTAACAACAGTCTGGCGATACCCAGGCTCCACCAAACTAATGCTTATTGAGGGCGTTAGCACCGAACTTGTAGAGCTGACCTTCCTGAGTAACTATGACGATGAATTGGGTTTGCTGAACCATCTTCACAGAGGAAGAGGTCGCCATTGGCAGCGACGGTAAACACACAGTGTTGTCCAAGGTTGTTGGATAGCGCGCTAAATAGTCTAGGAGTAAATCATGAAAGTAAGTCCAACAAAACGTTAATTTTACGTTAAGAATTGGTTAATAAATTCCTAGGCTCTCAATTTTTTGTGAAAGTCTACTGTCAGCTCTTAAACTAATCATAAATTTGTGGAAAATTAAACTAATATTAACCTCTTTATTTAAAACTAATAGAGTTTTAAAAGACTAGCGCTTGATTCAAGACGCTCTACCAGGTTGAAACAAGGAGAATTTTATAATGGCTGATATCTTCCATAAATCAGGGGTTTTGGCAGCCGCTAGTGTGGCTTTGGGTCTAGCTGTAATGCCAACCCAACCCGTCTCTGCTGCAACTATCAAGTATGATTTTACCGTAGATGTAGAGACAGGGAATTTAGCTGGCAACTCTTATCAGGGGTATTTTACCTATGATGACACCTTCCAATTTGACAGCGGATTTGAAAGATTCAACTCTCGAAACGATGACCTATCGGTAGTCTTCGACTTTAATGGTGTCACCTACACTGAAGAAGATGATTTCTTGTTTCCTGTAGGTCCCTACGTTGATTTTCAGGATGGAGAGCTTCTGGGATTGAATTTTGTTCCCAGTTTGTTCACTTTCGATTTTCCCTTTGAAATCCGTGACGAAGACAATGACCGCATAGGAGGCGACTTCTTTACCTACGGTGATTTCTTTCTCGGTTCTGGAGAAGGTAGTGTCACTTACGCTAAAGTGGGTAAAGTTCCCGAGCCTGCTACTATTTTAGGGTTAAGTGTGCTCGGTGCTAGCTTGCTGCTGGGTAAAAAGAAGGGATCCTCTCAAAACGCTTAGAAGAGTTTTGAAAGTTGAACGTTGAACGTTGACGGTTGAGTGTTAAGGGTTGAGTGTTAAGGGTTGAGTGTTGACAGTTGACCGTTAATGCTCAACCCTTAATAGCTAGGATAATGGCATTGCTGAATCAAAGAATGAATATGAGTGGGGTGGGCATCCTGCCTGCCCGAAAATATATTGAAACTGGCAAGATGCCAGTTCCACGCCTGATGCCCATTTCACAGGTGCGACCCAAGGGCGATTTACTCACCCATTGGAAAGCGCACCTACTCTTAAAATCATTCCATTATTAAGAGGTTGTCTGAGAAGTCTCATTTACTACATCCAAGCCCCCTAAATCCCCCGAGCGAGCAATCCCTCGCTCGGGGGACTTTTACCATCAAATTGATTCTTGTTCCCCCCAAATTTGGGGGGCTAGGGGGGCAAAATTCAGTATCAAAAAACTTTTCAGATATCCTCTAAGCAACGCCAGAATAATGGCAAATTTCTAGTCATCTTCCTCATCAAAATTTCCTCCATCTCCCCATCTCCCCATCTCCCTATCTCCCCATCTCCCCATCTCCCCATCTCCCTATCTCCCCATCTCCCCATTTCCTAAAACTTCCCCAATCCCCGTTCCCTAACTTAGTTAAAAATACGGTTTTACTATAGTTAACTATTAATTAGCTTAGTAACACAAACTAAGAATCGTATCAATAATCATGACCTACCATAACAACAGACGGGATTCACTGATAGACAATCGTGACCTAGTTGGTAATTTACCCCCAGAAATCCCTAGTCATATTGTTGATTTTGCCATTAACATTACTCCTGAACTCACCAAAGGGCAGTTTTCCGAAGATAAGATCTGCTGTTTACAAGCATTGATTAACCAAACTAGCCAAATGATCAGCAACTTCAATCCGGCAAAGGCAGTCGTAACCACAACGGTAAATGGTCACTTACCTCATGTTCAAACCGTCGAAAAAATGCCTTCTTCTCGGATAGTGATAACTCACTAACCCCTCGGTTGTACAAGGCATCACTAAACAATTCAACAAAATTAAAAACACCATAATCCGGTCCTCGTGGGTTTTCCCCCATAGAGGAATTTTCCTTATAAGTAGGAAGACGCTGATCCCAATTAAACAAACCAATTTGGTCAAAAGTTTCCGTAAATCTAGCATTGGTGCGCAAGAATTGCTTTGTCTTTGGATGGGGGTCTAAGAACGGAAAATTAACATTTGCTTCCCCTTTTACCTTAGCATTAAACATCTTGATATGCTTTTCAATCCGGTCACGGTCTGTAGTAGGATTATCAAAATCTAAATTCAGATCTCCTAATAAGATAAAATTGGGATAATACGCTCGATCATGTTCGATAAACCGTCCTAATATCCATGCCATCAGTGCATCAAATTCCTGACGGCGATCTGAGATATAGTTACCAAAATACAGATGAGCATTAACCGCCATCAACTCATAGGGGTTAGTACCAGGATGACCAACAATTCTAAAGCTGACACAGAACGGTTGGCGAGCAAAGGTTAGAAACACTGGCATCTTAACATTCGGCTTCTGAGGGCGTTTTCCTAACTGATTTGAGTTCCACTGATCCAGTTCTTTTAGATAGTCCACATAGGGTAAGATAGCCTGATTGATCTGATCATAGTTACGAGCCAAGGTTTCTAACACCTTAGTACGGTCAAAAGAAATATCTGAGACCACTTCACCCCGCTGAACCATCGACCAATTATATATAAATCCCAGTCTTTCCCCTAATCCTGGTTCATTAGGAAACACCCCAGTTCGATCAGACACAATCGTACCAAACTCTGACCCCATCCGCCCCTTCAACTCCTGGAAACCACTCAGGTCATCCATGATTTCTTGGATAGCCAGCAAATCAAAGTGCTTACACACATGAGCCAAAAAATCCCAGGTTTCAGGACTGCGGTTAGTTACCCTCCCCAGTTTTCTGATATTAAATGACCCCAACACCACCGAGCCATATTCCCGTTTAGGCAATCCATACTTAGTGGGATCGTCAGCCAAAGTTTCTCGGATTTTTCCCCATTCTTCTGGAGTAAATTCAGACATAATCAGAACTTATATAGTATTTTTATTTGAACTGAGATTGGTACTGCTGAGAATAGCACGACTGAGGATAGCCTCGCTGAGATTAGCATCACTAAGATTAGCCTCACTAAGATTAGCCTCATTCAGGTCAGTACGGAACAAGTTAGCTCCCAATAAATTAGCACCATATAAATTAGCCCCGTTGAGTTTAGCAAGGCTAAGGTTAGCACCACTCAAATTGACACTGCTGAGGTTAACATTACTCAAATTAGCACCGCTGAGATCAGCGCCTGCACAATCGGATGTTGTATTAAGACCAGCAATTCTCCCTATCTCAAAAAAGTCCTTAGTTTTTTTCTCTATACAGCGATTAATTAACGGTTGCGCTTCTGGCCGAATTTCTTGATCAGACATCGGTTGACTTGACCAAAATTAGTATATAATAATTATCAAAATTTTACTCTATACAGCTTTGAGGGCAATCAGCTCATCCCTGATACAGTCAGTCGCCAATTCACCCTCCTTTCATTGTCTTGATGCAGTCGCTCAGGATGTTACAATTAAAAAGCTGCTGGGAATAGTAGGTAAAAACAAAGATTATAAAATGCTTACCCATTGGAAAAAATCCCTAGCCAAGAGTGCTGGATTCTTGGCTGTTTTGACTGTTGTACAGGGTTTCTGCGTGAGTCAATCAGCTTCTGCGCAATGCGTGCCGAGTAATTTTCCCTCCGACTGGTTACAACGACAGGAGTACCTTGGTGGTCACACCATTGATCGCCATGTTGGTAAAAGTGATCAACAACTAGTAGACCGATTAATTAATGCTCCCAGAATCAGCGCAGCTAGCACCTATCCCGATTTGGAAACTGCTGCCACTAATATTAAAGCTGCTTTGAGAGCCAACCGGAATAGATTAAATAGTTGGGTTCTTGATGCTGGTATAGGTGAGAAGCGAGCTGTTAACTATAGGGCTAGGGACGTAGTTGGTCGTGTGGCTAGCCGTCCTGCTTCTCTGAGCAATATTTCTAATAGTAGGAAGTTGCGTGTGGTTATGGAAAAAACAGCAAAGGGAGATTGCTTACTTCTTACGTCATATCCCGCTAGATAACTGCTCAGGGGATTGTAGATTTTATAGTGTAGATATTATAGTTTAGACTGACCCTTGCTTAAACTATAATATCTTGTATTTATTGAATCTTCAGTCTCTAATTCTCCAATCTTCAGTCATTACTCAACATTACCAATTAATTATACACCAAAAATCTACCCATGAGCCAAAAACCTAACTACGAAAATCTCTACAGTTTTCTTGCTGGGGAGTTTGCTGAAGCTGATTTTGAAGGTAAAAGTGATGAAGAGGTAGTTCTTGGCTGCAACAATCCAGAACTTGCCAAGTGGCATCGTACCATAATTACCGAAGGAAGGGTTGCTTTGGCTTCTCGCTCCTTTCCCTGGAAAGATGTGGGTGACTATGCCAATCGCTATTTTGAAACTGAAGAAAGTGCTAGAAAATGGCTAACAGAAATGCTCGACCTGTTGGAAAGTTGCCTTGATAAAGTATCCGGAGGAGAGTAAAGTCTAGCGGCTTTTAATGTGGTGAGGTACAGAGTTTCTGGTTTTAGGGAATAGGGAACAGCGAACAGGGAAATCAGAAGAGGGAACAGGACAAAAATTATGTGTACCTCATTAGGATAAAAACCGCTAGACTTTAGCTGTTCGCGTAGCGTGCGCGTAGCGCTTAAGCTGGTAGCACCTCAAGTAGCGTGGCACAGGCTTCTAGCCTGTGAGGTAGTGCGCTGCTTGGCTCGCTTCCGCCAAATTCCCATGACCACTATGAAAAAAAGGGTATTATTTCCCCGATTAAACTATACTCGAAACTTGAGAATTTCTCCTTACCCACGTTGTAATAATTCCCGGTTATAACTGGGGTGATGAATCCCCAAACACAATCCATACATGTATAGCGCTACGCGCAAGGCAAAAGCCATGCATGCTAAAGGCAAAAGGCAAAGGTGCGCTTGACCTTGGCGAATTAAATTCGCCACGGGTCGCACCTAAAAGTTTACTAAAAGTGCTTTTCAGCTTTTCTCAATGTCAAACACCTTAATGCCTAGTGCTATATCTAGCCATTGTCAAGGTGTTTTTTTCCATAACAGTGGGGTATAGTTCTGGGGCATCCTCTAAAGTAAACAGGACGAGTGAATCATGTAAAAAAAACGGTCTTATCGGGAAAAATTTAAAGAAGAGATAGGTGGGTTGATTGATGCGATTGATCTATCGGATTTGCAGAAGCGGTTTATCAAAGCTCGCTGGCTCGACCAAGTTTTGTGGTTAGACAAGCGAGCAAATCAGTAGTGAAACCCAACCCTGGTAATGGTTTTAGATAAAATCAAGGGTTTTAGGAGTTTTGTCAGTCAATCAGCCCTAAAACTACCGTATAATAATATAATAGATAAAGCCTAGCCTTGATTACCACTGTCAGCCAATCTATTATGCTTAAAAGTTCTTTGCCAAAATCATCTCTGAGGAGTGAGCAACCTCCAGACTGTGAGATATCCCAGTTATCCCCTACTTCCTTGACTCTGATCGCTGATTTCTTTAAAGTCTTATCTGAAGTAAGTCGCTTGCAGATTATCTGTTGTCTGAAGTCAGGCTCAAAAAATGTTACTCAAATTATCGAACAAACAGGCTTAGGTCAGGCCAATGTATCCAAGCATTTAAAAATCCTGGCTAAAGCAGGGATTGTCACTCGCAATCAACAAGGAATCAATGTCTTTTACCAAATAGCTAATCCCTTTATCTTTGAGCTATGTGAGCTAGTGTGTGATTCCCTGTCACTGCAAATAAAGCAACAACATCAACAGCTAGAGCAACTCAAAGCGATGCAGCAATCTTTTTAGTGATCTTGGTAATTGGTAATTGGTAATTGTGATTAGTCCCGAACTATTGCCCATCATTCAACTCCAATTCCCCTCCCGTTACGGCGCTTTGCATAACTATCAAGTACACTGAATTTTTTCCCTATTCCCTATTCCCTCTTACCTGCTCCCTGCTCCGAACGCGCCCCGCGTGGCCCACGGCCTCAGTCCCTGCTCCCTAAAAACCCAGAACTTTGTACCTAATTGAATTGCAAACCGCTGTATACCCGTTCGCGCAGCGTCGGGCTTTGCCCGAAATGGTTAGCGGGAGATGGGGAAAACAGCTATGGGTTGACGTAGTGTCTCCAAAGGAGAATCGCTACGTCAACACACACATACTTGATAATTAATTCTTGATAATTAATCGTTCTTTTATAGCTTTCCAAGGATTCCCTAAAAGCCAAGACAACAGGCCAGTCAGAAATGCGATCGCAAACCATATCCATGACCGATATATGATAATAACCACAGACAGGACAGCAATCAGCAACAAGGCTACTTGCACTACCAGGGAAATCAACTTCTGGCGACTACCATCACCCTTTTTAATCCCTGATGATTGGGTAATCTGTTGCCACCAATAAAATAGTTGTAAGGATTTATTCAAGACTTGATAGATCAAACTACTACCGAAGCCTGGAGTGCGATCGCCTAATACAGTGATCAGCATATCTCGCACAATCAGGGCAGCTCGGGTAGCGAGATTTGTTAGGATAGTAGTGGGAATATCATTTGAGAATGTCTCTGAACCCACCTGGTAATGGTTGAGAAAGAACGTTTCTTTACCCTGGGGTAAGGAGTCAATGCTTTTCCTAGCTAATTCCTGAGCTGCTAGTAGACTAATGGTTTCACTAAAACTACCCTCAACTAGACTATACTGGGGTTTGGTGGTTGGACTTGTGGTTAGATTTGTGGTTTGACTATCGTTAGGAGCAGCAGGTTGAACTCGCTGGTTACTCCACTCTAGTTGTTCAGAAATTTCATCTTCAATCACATTCTGTAGGTCAGTGCTGAGAATATCACGATGTCCTTCCAACACTAAATCATCCAGTATTGTTTTGATATCAGCCTCAGAAAGATCTGGATTAGGAGTCGCCAGCTTACGTAGATGACCTTTAATTTTATCCTGGTGATCAGCGGTAGCGTTAGGGAAAGACTCTTGAATTAAAAAATCTAAGTACTGTTCTTTAAACTGATCAAATTCTTCTCCCGCTTCAGGAATGTTATATTCTTGAGCTTGTCGTTTCAAAAACTTAGGAAACTTAGCAATCCCCTCAGGAGTAAGTAAAGCTTCAACTATCCGGTTTAATCCGTCTAAGCGCCCCCACATAATATCATTAGAACGCCACGACTTCTTAAAGAAACCGCCAAAAGCATTTAAGGTATTTCCCGCCAGTTTACTATCTAACTTTTGCCCTTTACCAAAACCCAGCTGAGCATCATCTGGACTAATCCGAATCGTCTCGATCAGATTTTTTTCCTCAATTTCAGATAGATACTCAAAGGGATACAGAACTTTATCGAGTTCTCGAAATCGTTTAAAACGAGTCAAGAGTTCTTCAGACTGATTTACCCCACTTAGTTCAATGAATTTCTCTGATGCTTCCTCTATCTTACACAAAACCGAGGAGTATTCGTTACCATTATTTTCATTAATGTTATTTTTATATTTTTCAGCAAGCCAGATTTTTTGAAGTTGATTTGGTTCTTGCTCTACTTGATTAACTTTTTGCTTAAATTGTTCAAAAATGCTGGAAATTCGCCGCTGGGGCAACCAGTCAATGGTGGTTTTTCCAACTGTCTGGGTTTCAGAGTTAGCGGCTAATTGTTCTGCTGCTTCTTCTGGTAATTTTTGCAAGAAATAGGCTGGGACTTTTTCTAAATAAGATTGCTGATGGTTTTGTGGTACAAATTCTGCTAGCCCCTCAGCATCGAGCAAGAAACGGTATAACCGAATTAGACGGTTGTAAATCTCTCTACGCAGATTATCCGTAGACTTCGAACTGTGATTAGTTTGAAAGGATGATATCATATCATAGAAGGATTGACTAATATGGGGATGAGTTAACAGCTTAGTTAATTCGGTTATACCA
>NZ_JAAHFV010000104.1:0-17948 GCF_010672755.1 Moorena sp. SIO1F2 | reverse complement strand
TCCAGTGGAACATTCTTTATCACCACTGATGCATAACCGAGCGATCGCATCCTTGGATGTGGATTATGTCTACCTACCCTTACCGGTAAAATCAGCAGATTTGAAAAATGCGATCGCTGGTTTTGAGATACCCCTATAAAAATATCTTTTAAACCATATTCACCCTGAAGGTAGGCAGCTGCGGTGATTTGGCGGGATTGGTTGTGTAATATTGCTTCTACCATCAAACAGGCAGATGATGCTGGAGCAAAATAAGCACTGCCAGTGCGCATCAGTTCTACAATTTCTGCTCCGCCTCGGCGAGTCCGTTCGATCAGGGCTTCTATCCGGTCTGGTGTCATCAGTTCCGTGATGGGAACACCGCTAACGGTAGAGTAGCGGGGTAGTGGCACCATTAGGTCCCCATGGCCTCCGAGCACTACAGCATTGACATCCGCAACGGATACACCATTTTCCATGGCAATGAATGTCCGGAATCGGGTAGAATCCAACACCCCTGCCATGCCCATGACGCGATGGGGTGGTAAGTCAGTAGCTTGCCAGGCTAGGTAGGTCATCACATCGAGGGGATTGGTGACCACGATTAACATGGCATCTGGGGATTTTGCGATCGCATTTTTAGCCGCTTCCACCACAATTTTGGAATTGATCTGTAGCAGGTCATCCCGACTCATGCCTGGTTTCCGGGGACTTCCTGCCGTAATCACCACCACATCGGAACCAGCAGTATCAGCATAGTCATTAGTTCCGATAATTTGGCAATCGTGACCTTCAATGCCCCTGGCCTCCATTAAATCGAGAGCAATGCCTTGGGGCATACCTGGTTTAATATCCAGGAGTACGACATCGGCCAGATTTTTCTCAGCAATCCGTTGGACAAGAGTACTCCCTACTCTACCACCACCGATTACGGATACACGGTTGTCGTGGCAGGCAATTGGGGAGTTGGGATAGGGTACCATGATCGGAATGGGTAGGGTGGAAATGCGTTCGCGTAGCCGCTCTTAACGAGCATCGTCTTCAAAAGGGATGCTCGTTAAGACGATACTTTTCAGGCCGGTTAAGACGAGATTTCCAACTGGTCAATACGTAACCAAATGTTGGGGGTAGGTACCCGACCAAACTTGACCAGGGCATAATCCCCCTTGATATCAAGAATTTCCCCATCAGTTTCAAACAGATAAGAGGAAAAGCGGGGGTCACTTGCTTTTGCTTCCAGGCTACCCTCTAACTGGGCTTGGATAGCCCGAACCAATACTCCCTTTTTAATTTTCCCAGCCATAAAATCTCTTTTGTCTTTCCTCTTCTATTCTATCGGGGGAATGAGAAATCGGGAATCGGGAATCGGGAATCGGAACCCACCCCTAACCCCTCCCAGGAGGGGAACGGGAATTGGGAATCGGGAATCGGGAATCGGGAATCGGGAACAGGGAATTGGGAATCGGGAATCGGGAATCGGGAATTGGGAGTCGGGAGTCGGTAAAAAATCTTGTTTACCTTATTACCATGAGAACCGATAATTACCCTTAATAGAAATCTCCCCATCTCCCCATCTCCCCATCTCCCCACACTTCCCACACTTCCCACACTTATCAACGCTGACAGTTCGGACAAAAGTGAGCTGAGCGACCGACTAACTTGGTTCGCTGGATGGGGGTGCTACAGATACGACAGGGTTCTCCGGTGCGACCATAAACCCAGGCAATCCCCTTATAGTTGCCATTGACTCCCTGGACGTTGATAAAATCACTAAACGTGGTACCACCAGACTCAATCGCTTTTTCCAATACTTGGATAATCGCGATGCTCAGCTTTTCGATCTGCTCTAACCCCAAATCTTTACAAAGGGTTTCTGGTCGAATACCACTCAAGAATAATGCTTCATCGGCATAGATATTACCTATTCCTGCTACCAGGGATTGATCGAGCAAGGCTGTTTTAATCGCACGCTGGCGGTGATGGAGCTTACTAACTAGGTAATCTGTAGAAAATTCCTGGGAAAACGGTTCTGGTCCGAGTTGCTTTAGACCAGTGATAATAGTTTCTGGTAATTGGGATGGCGGAATCCACCACATTCGACCAAAGGTGCGCTGGTCGATAAACCTTAACTCCTGGTTGTTTGGGAAAAACAATCGCACTCGCGTGTGTTTTGGGTGAGGCTGGTCTTGACTTAGCCATAGCAGTTGACCAGTCATCCGGAGGTGAACACCTAACCAACCGGCCTGATCACTGTCTGACTTGCTTAGTTTAGCGAGTAGGTATTTGCCCCGTCGATACCAATCACTAATGGTGACAGTTTTGAGTTGGGCTAAAAAATCTTTCGGAGAAATAGGGTGGGCGATGGTGCGCGATAGTAACACCTCTCCACCCTGGATTTCTTGGCCTGTAGTCACTTGATTTAGACCCAGGCGAATTGTTTCAACTTCTGGTAGTTCCGGCACGATTGAGTGCTTTAGTTAATCAATGGTGAGTGCAAGCGTGTTAACTTAGCACTCTACAGACACCAGGAACTCAAATTCCTGAGTCTGGCTAGGTTAACCAACTACTTCCAGTTCAGTCGGTGCATAGTTATTGGTGTTGACCCCAGAGGGGCTACCGCTGTAGCCAGTATAGTTGACCTTATCAAAGCGGACAATCACTGGGTATTTGATACCACTCTTGTCTATACTAGCCACAGTTCCCACATCGTTATACCAGTAGGATTCTTTTCTTTTAATCCGAACTTTTGCACCACGTTTTAGTTCTGCCATAAAAAAATTTACCTTACGCTCTAGTTCTACAGCGTACTACTCAATTAGGCTTCTCCGTTGACTTAATTGTTTAAGTTTTATTAATTTCCCTGTAGTGAATCGGGAGTAGGGAATCGGGAATCGGGAATCGGGAATCGGGAGTCGGGAGTCGGAAGAGTGAGACTACAAACGCTGCCAACTCAGCTTTGATGTTTCCTCATCGAGATGCCAGCGTAATAACTGAGCTGGTTGACCAATGTTGAGGGTTGGTAAACCGATGGCTTGGCGAGGGGAAACCGTTGCGAGGGCAATGCCATTCTCAATGCTACAAATCCCCCACTGGACTAAATTCTCTACCCCTACCAATAATGGCAAGGTTGTCCCAGATAATGTCCCATCTGGTAGCCGTGCTGTCCCATTTTTGACCTCTATCTGGCGGGTGTCCCAGGGATAGACGCCATCGGGTAATCCTATTGGTGCTAGGGCATCGCTAACTAGAAAAATCCCTTGTTCATAACCCCCAGCACGGAGCAGCAATTGGATCATGGTGGAACAAACGTGCTGACCATCGGCAATTAGTCCACACTGGACACCGGGAGTAACTAGGGCAGCTCCGAGTAATCCTGGTTTGCGGTGATGGAGTCCTGGCATGGCATTAAAAGCATGGGTTACCATGGATGCCCCATGTTCAAAGGCGCTTTGGGCTTGCTCTGCTGTAGCTTGGGAGTGACCAAGACTAACGATTATGTTGCGCGATCGCAAATACGGAATCACCTCACCAATGCTATCTAACTCTGGCGCTATGGTAATTAGTTTAACCAGATTACCATAGTATCCCAAAACTTCCTTGACATTTTCAAGAGTAAGTGGTAATAGATACTCAAGAGGATGAGCTCCCCGTTTTTGGGGATTGAGAAAAGGCCCTTCTAGATGGACACCCAAGATGCGGGCGCTTGGGGTCTGGTAAGGTTGGGAAGGGATAAATTTAGCAAAGACAGAAAGCGATCGCTGAATCTTCTCTACAGAAGTAGTCACCAGAGTGGGTAAAAAGTGATCGACACCCTGATGCCAAAGGAATTGACAAATATCCTGGAGTAAAGGGATGTGGTGAAAATCCACATCGGTGAAGGCTAAGCCTAGCCCCCCATTAATCTGCAAATCCACACCCCCTAGGGAGACCCAATCCCCAGCAACGTCAAGGATAGCCGGGTTAGGAAGAGTTTCTAGCTTAGGAAGAGTTTCTGGGTTGGGTGCGATCGCGTCAATAATTCCATGATCATTAATGTGAATATTCTGTAAACCCTCGTAACTAGGGACACGAGCATTGATAATATCTAGAGTCATTAGGGAATGTGGCGAAGTCTAATTCATCTACCATCAAACATGATTCATGACCAATAACCAACCGTTAATTGGGATTATTATGGGCAGCGATTCCGATTTGCCCACCATGCAAAATGCGATCGCAGTATGTGAAGACTTCGGTGTTCCTTCGGAAGTGGCGATTGTCTCCGCCCACCGCACCCCTGAACGGATGGTAAATTATGCCCAAAACGCTCACAAGCGTGGACTCAAAGTTATTATCGCTGGTGCTGGGGGGGCGGCTCATCTGCCTGGGATGGTAGCGGCCCTAACACCCTTGCCTGTAATTGGGGTTCCAGTGTCTAGTCGTCACTTGCAGGGTATCGATTCCCTATACTCAATTGTTCAAATGCCTGGGGGAATTCCCGTCGCTACTGTAGCAATTGGTAATGCCAAGAATGCAGGGTTGTTAGCAGTGCAGATTTTGGGGACTCATCAGCCGGAATTACTAGAGAGAGTGCAGCAGTATCGCCAGAATTTAGCCCAATCAGTGATGGAAAAGCAAGCATTGCTCGATGAGTTAGGTTATCAGCAATACTTAGGGCAGATGGGTTAATCTGGTTCAGGGACCTTGAGAAGGTTAGCATTGAAAAAGGGCAAAAATCCCGATTAACTTGCTATCAGGGTAAGCCACTATAGGGATGTGACAGAAAATAATTCGAGGGCAATCCGACTCGTTCTACTACGTTAAGTTGGGGTATCTCAAAAGCATGCTACGGAAGGGAAGCATCTGTTATAAATGAGCCGAGACTAAAGGCCATAGGACTTACGAGGTTGAGTTTGGTGTTCAGCTGAAATACCAATACCCGATCCACACCAAATCCAACTCATGTCAACAAAAAATCTAGGAGGTAAATAAATTTAATGGAACATCGTGGTGTTACAGTATGGTTAACTGGTCTTAGTGGTGCTGGAAAGACCACTATTACTAAGGCATTAGAAGAAAAACTAAACGCCAAAGGATGCAAGCCCGAAGTCTTGGATGGGGATATCGTCCGTCAGAACTTAACCAAAGGACTCGGATTTAGTAAAGAAGACCGGGATGAAAACATTCGCCGCATTGGCTTTGTTGCCCATCTTTTAACCCGCAATGGAGTTATTGTCTTGGTATCCGCTATCTCTCCTTACCGTGAAATTCGAGAGGAGGTCAGGCAAAGGATTGGTGACTTTGTAGAAGTTTATGTTAATGCTCCCCTAAAAGTTTGCGAAGGCCGAGATGTCAAAGGACTTTACAAACGAGCTCGTGATGGAGAAATTAAGAATTTTACTGGTATTGATGACCCCTATGAGCCACCATTAAATCCGGAGGTGGAATGTCGCACTGACCAAGAAGAATTATCAGAAAGTGTGGACAAAGTTCTTAAAAAGCTGGAAGAGTTAAATTATATTTCTAGTACTTGAAGCAGAATCTTTATAGAAACCTTAACTCAAGAACCCCACCTACACGCTTTGGAGTGGGAGTCGTATCTTGAGACAATTCTTGAGACAATTGTAGAATCTAATTATTATTCCTAGAGTATGCAAAGCCCGGTGTTAAGCCATCCTTCACAAACTATCCCAGCTCACGGTGGTCAACTGGTCAACCGTGTCGCTACACCTGAACAACGGCAGGAATTTTTGGATAAAGCTGAATTTCTGCCCAGAGTTACACTGGATAAACGGGCTGTCAGCGACCTTGAAATGATTGCTATCGGTGGCTTTAGTCCCCTGACTGGCTTCATGGCCAAAGAAGACTACGAATCAGTGGTAGACCGGATGCGTCTAGCCAATAACCTACCGTGGTCAGTTCCGATCACCCTCTCGGTTACCTCTGAAGTAGCTGCCCCTCTGCAAGAGGGGGGATTAGTCCGTTTGGATGATACCAGTGGTCGGTTTATTGGTGTATTAGAACTGACAGAAAAATATTCTTACGACAAAACCCATGAAGCGGTGCAAGTTTACCGCACTGATGAAGACAAGCATCCTGGTGTGAAAGTCGTGTATGACCAGGGAGAGATTAATTTAGCTGGTTCAGTATGGTTACTGGAACGGTTACCCCATCCCCAGTTTCCCTCCTACCAAATCGATCCAGAAAAATCGAGAGCCATGTTCTCGGAACGGGGTTGGAAAACAGTGGTAGGTTTCCAAACCCGTAATCCCATTCATCGGGCTCATGAATATATCATCAAATGTGCTCTAGAAACTGTAGACGGTTTGTTTCTTCATCCCTTAGTAGGTGCTACTAAAAGCGACGACATCCCAGCAGATGTACGGATGCGTTGCTATGAAATCATGTTGGAGAATTATTTTCCCAATGACCGCGTGATTCTGGCAATTAACCCTGCTGCCATGCGTTACGCTGGCCCAAGAGAAGCCATTTTCCATGCTTTGGTACGGAAGAATTACGGCTGTACCCATTTCATTGTAGGACGAGACCACGCTGGTGTGGGAGACTATTACGGCACCTATGATGCCCAACACATTTTTGGTGAGTTTGAGCCAGGTGAGTTGGGGATCATGCCGATGAAGTTTGAGCACGCCTTCTACTGCACTCGCACCCAAGGTATGGCTACCGCCAAGACTAGTCCAAGTACACCGGAGCAGAGGATTCATTTATCCGGTACTAAGGTACGGAAAATGCTGCGTGAGGGAGAATTACCACCACCGGAATTTTCCCGACCTGAAGTGGCAGCAGAACTGGCTAAGGCAATGCACGAGAGCACTTAAAGGTTAGAGGGTTGGAGGTTAGACCGTTGAAGGTTAGACCGTTGAAGGTTAGACCGTTGAAGGTTGAAGGTTAGACTGTTGAAGGTTGGAGGTTAGACCTTTGAAGGTTGGAGGTTAGACCTTTGAAGGTTGGAGGTGAGGCGGTTATTTGGTTATTTGGTTATTTGGTTATTTGGTTATATTCCAAACCTTAAACCTGTAACCTTGGCCTTTCGGCCACGCTACGCGAACAACCTTCAACCTGTAACCTGTAACCTTCAACCTATAACCTTCAACCTGTAACCTGTAACCTGTAACCACATAACCTTCAATCTGTAACCTGTAACCTGTAACCACATAACCTTCAACCTGTAACCTGTAACCTGTAACCACATAACCTTCAACCTTGGCCTTTCGGCCACGCTACGCGAACAACCTTCAACCTTCAACCAAATAACCTTCAACCTGTAACCTTGGCCTTTCGGCCACGCGCTTCGCAGCAAAGCGGGACGAAGTCCATCGCGTTAAACCTTTAACTAGTGAACTAGTGAACTAGCTCAACTGGGAATCCCACGGCTTGTGGCCGTGGGAGCGCCAATCCTGGTAGGCTGATAGCTGAAATCTGAAAGCTGAAGCGCGGATATGGGACTTAATCGCCGGACTTTTCTGCAAAAAGCTAGTTTGGGATTGGCAACATTAGGAGTCAGTGAAACAATACTATCCCTCCTAGGGAATAGTGGTTTAGCTGTTCCTGGAATAGACCGTTACTTCCAAGTATTAGCACAACCCCTTGGGCGAAAGTTAGCCCTACTAGTAGGTATCAACAAGTATCCTCGTAGCACACTCTTGGATGGCTGTGTTACTGATGTAGAACTACAACAAGAACTATTGATTCATCGGTTTGGCTTCAACCCGAAGGATATACTTATACTTAACGATGACCAAGCGACCCGAGAAAATATTGAAACGGCTTTTATTGAACATCTGACGGAGCAAGCGAAACCAGGTGACGTGGTAGTCTTCCACTTCAGTGGCTTCGGTAGCCAGGTCAAGCTATCTCAAGAGTATCAAACCGATAAGTCTGTTGCACTTCAAAATAGCTTGGTTCCAGTAGATGGGAGCCTGACCAAAAAAAAACCCAAGGTAGCCAACGATTTACTGGAAGAAACGTTAGTTTTGCTATTGCGTACCCTAGCAACTGACCAAGTAACTACAGTACTTGATACTAGCCACACGGTAGCTGATAGCCTCCTCCAAGGAAATATTAAGGTACGCTCTAGTACTAACCCACCAGCCAAAGAGGCTAGTCGGGAGGAACTGGCTTTTCAAGAGCAACTGCGGCGGCGGATACAGGATTCTGGGCAAGGGATGGTAAACCCGCAATCGGTTTCGGTTGTGCCTGGAGCTATGAATCCGATGGCAGGTATGGTTCTCACGGCGGCTGAACCAAATCAAATGGCGATTGAGGCGAAATGGAATGGTTTCAGTGCTGGCTTATTTACCTATGCTCTTACTCAGTATCTGTGGCAGGCAATACCAACAACCACAATTCAGGTGAGCCTGACTCACGCTGGTCTGATGGTTAATCAACTGACAGGTACACAACAACAGCCAAGGCTAGGGGGTCAGAGTAGTCTTGAGCCAATACCTACCTATTATCTGCCCCTTGACCCTAGCATGGGAGCGGATGGTGTGGTCACTGCCCTGGAAGATAATGGTCAAACTGCACAGTTGTGGTTAGCAGGATTACCAGCAACAGTTGTGGATAACTATAGCAACAATTCTGTATTGTCTGTATTGGAAGCCGGTGCTAACTCGGGAGTCTCTCAACTACAAATAACCTCTAAAGATGGTCTGACGGCTAAGGCAAAATTTATTGGTGCTAGTACTGATAATAACAATCAGCTACAAGTTGGGCAGCTGGTGCAAGAAGCGGTCCGGGTGTTACCCCGTAATATTGGTCTAACGGTAGCTCTGGATGGCAACCTACAACGAATTGAGCGAGTAGATGCTACCAGCGCCTTTTCTAGTATCTCTGCTGCATCGGTAGTGCAAGCAGGGGAACAACCTGCTGATTACTTGTTTGGGAAAGCACTCTCTTCCAAAAATGCTGGGGGAGGGGGTTATGGAATCTTCTATCTTGACGGTGAACCCATACCCAATGGAGTTGGGGAAGCTGGGGTAGCCGTGAAGTCAGCAGCTATGGGATTGGCTGGTAAACTGAACACCTTGCTGGCCGGAAAATTGCTGCGTCTAACTGCTAATGATGGGTCTTCCGGTCTAGGTATTCGGGTATCCCTACAGATGATTGAACCAGAGCAAAAGCTAGTGATGCAACTCGAAACATCACGGACGGCTTCCTCCTCACGGGTAGATTTGGTAGCTGAGGGTGAAGCTAAATCTCAGGCTGAGTTGACAAAAACTGTGGCAGAAGCAGGTGTTCCTATTTTGCCGGTAGGGAGTCGTCTCCATTATCAGATCGAAAACTACGGTGACCAACCGATCTATTTCTTGCTATTAGGCTTTAATACCAATGGCAATGCGATCGCACTATATGAACTGCCATTTTTGGAGACATCACAGACTTCAGAAAACTCTCCATCTATCAAAGATGCTGTAATTGCTCCTGGGGAAACCCTAACTCTGCCATCAGCCGTAGCTTCTGTTGGTGGGATTGTCTCAGGTCCTAGTGGAATGGTGGAAATGCAACTGATTTGCAGTCGCTCTCCCTTCACTGAGGCCAGTAAAGCTCTCGACGCTGTGCCATCTCGTCGCGGAATCGGAGCACCAATTGATGATTTGTTTAACCCCTTGGATGTGGCCAAGGCGGTGTTGCAAGACATACATGATGCTAGTGCAAATTCCCTAGATTCTTCCCTCAGTATAGCTGCTGATTCCTACGCCTTGGATGTCAATACTTGGGCAACTCTAAGTTTTCTCTATCGGGTGGTTTAATTTCAGCTTGTTAATTGTCAATTGCTAATTGGCAATTAACAATTGATGCATAAGTGTTTAAGAGGAAATAGGGAACAGGGAACAGGGAACAGGGGGAACAGTGTGAGGATAGGGAACATCACTAATAATTTTTAGTTATTTTTTTGGTTAAACTATTATTATAACTGTGGTTATTTCAAAAACATAAATTTTATTTATTCTGAGTCATTAACCCTTCTTAGGTAACCTCGCTTTCCCAAACACTTGCTCGGGAGTAAGTTCCAACCCTTCAAAAAGCGAATCAGTGATCAGCGCAAATTTGGTATAAGTCTGTGGTGGCGCATCTGGATAAAAAACTGTGATACTTCTCGCCTGAGGATCAACAACCCAAACTCGTAATACTCCCGCTTCTAAATAATCAGTTGCTTTCTCGGCTAATTGCCCAAAGGTTTGTCCCGGTGAGATAATTTCAATGGCTAACTCTGGGGGTACTGGACAAGCCTCATCTTCTATAACTTCTGAGGGCAGACGTTGAACAGAAATGTAGATTAAATCAGGCACAGGTACCCAGTCTTGACCGTGACGTTGCAAGGCTATTGTCCATTCTGGATTGACTTCACCCTTTTCCTGACACCACTGATCCAAAAGTGTATATAAAGCACCACTTACCCTAGCATGAAAACGTTTAGGAGACATTTTCGGTACTGCAACCCCCTCAACTAATTCATAGGTTACATCGGTCGAAGGCATTGCCAGAAATTCTTCCAGGGTCAGTCTAGTTTTTAGTTTTTGCATTTTTATAAAACCACGATATCATTATATCAAAACCCCACAATAATCCACCACAAACTAATCCCTAAAACTATCGTACTCACATGGTGTGGTAATAACAAACTAAAGGGTTGACGTCCTATCTTCTGGGTCAAAAACAGGGATAAAAGTACTCCTGAAATTAACGTAGTTCCCTGCAAGAATGCAATTACTGCTGGATGGGCTACCAACACAGGTAATCCTTCACCACTCAATCCAAACGTAGCAAACATTACCGGTAAAATCCTTCCCCCTTCTCCTAAACCAAGCCGCCAATAATGAGCAAAATTACCAGCTAACACTAATGGTAAATATCCATAAGCTAATTTAACAAAATAACTCGGCTTACGAATTTCTTTTACCTGATATAATCCTACCATTATTCCTTGAGCCAATAGTGGGACAATTGCTGGTAAACTCAACACTGTTACCGAGAGCAAACCATGAGTCCAAAACTGACTCAAATCCCACCCTAACCCCAGGTTTTCTTGCAATTCTGGTAAACGGTGCAAAAACACTGCTCCTAACAATAACAATAACAAAGCTACCTCATAACTGCGAGGCACATGGGTAGTCCACAATTCAATACCTGGAGGACGTAAATTCACTTCTACTGAACGATGGGGACAGGCTTTCAAACAGGTCATGCACAACACACAATCCCGGTTATCTTCCAATTGTGCTGGGTGAGAGTACAAGGGACAGCCATCCGTTTCCATTCCCTCCCCTTTTTCGGGACCACCTTTATAACATTGATAGGTGCTACATTCCGCTGAACATATCCCTTGTTGTGCTCGTAATTCCGTTATCGATAGTTTAGCGAACATGCCATTCATGCCGCCAATGGGACATAAATAGCGGCACCAGAAGCGTCGCTCGAAAATAGCGGAACATATCATCGCACCCGCTGTAATTAATAACAGTAGACAAGCGGAAAGATAAGCGGTATTTTCCAAATCCCACAATTCTTCCCACAATAAAATCAAGAAGAATAAGCCAAACAAAAACCAACCTCCCCACTTTTGAGCCTGTTCTCGGGGCCAACGTTTTAACTTACGGGGAAATAGCCACAGGGATAATTTCTGAGTAACTTCCCCATAAATCATGAATGGACAAACTGCACACCATAACCTACCCACAAAGGGAAAACTAATTAATACTAAGGGCCACCACCACGCCCAGAATAAATTAAGCGCAAAGTTTTCTTGACGATTCTGGGGTCCGATAAATAAAATAGCAACAATAATCGCAAAAGCGGTTAAGGTAAAGCCATAATTAATCCGGTCTGGCCACCAAGGGCTGCGGAGAAAGCGACGTAACCCTGGATAATAATTTAAGAGATTGAGACGGAATTTCTTTTTCTTACTTTGGGAGGGCCAGATAATTTCTTCGGTTACTTCTGAACATCCTTCTAGCTGCACAATGGCTCGTTCAACTAAATTGTATAATTCCCTGAGATTATTGGGAAAATCATACGCCTGTAATCGCCGTAATGCTTCGGGAGTGATCCGGTTTTTATTAATACATTTAGCACGAGATATGATACTAATATAGTAGTTGACTATGTCACCAATGTCGGCTTTTCGTACCCGTAGTGGTGGTACTTTAATCAATTTTTCTGCCACCGAATCAATCTCTGGCAGTTTTCTCTCGGCAATCATGATAATCCGAGCCTGACTAGTAGAGACGTTGGCTGCTGCAACATCTGTATGTTCTGAGGTAGCGCGGTCTTGGGGGTCTCCCCCATGAGCGACTACCGGTTGGGAACGGTTGACTGGAGTATAGGTATTGGTTCTAAGTAAATTAGCGATTTCTGGAATAAGTTCTGGGCTAAGTTCTTGAATATTATTTAATAGTAGAGTTCCTTGACCTAAGGCTTCAATTAACCCAGGTTTTCCCCCTGCACGACCAAATAATTCTGCGACCCTGGCTTGTAATTTAGAGCAATCGACTTTAATCATGGCTTCTCGCCGATAGGGAGAACTAAAATGAATCAAGGCTGCTATGTTATCTTTTTCTAGTCCAGGTTCTCCGAAGATTATCACCGATTCGCGGTTTTCCGCTGCTTGTTTAACTTGCGATCGCAGTCGCACCCCATAGCGACTTTTCCCAATAATCCCCCGTTTAGCTTTACTAACCAGATACGGTCGTAAGATGGTTTGACGCTCTTGTTCATAGGCTAGCTGAGCGGATAACTCTTCTACTTCTTCAGCCAGTTGTTGGGAGAAAGCCTGGGTAATTTCTGGATAGTGTTCCACGAGTGCCCGAAATTCGGAAGCACTGACAAACCAAAACTGACATTCGTTGAGGGTAATTAAGGTTTGCTCAACAGGTTTGTTCAATAATAGAGCTTGTAGATTAATCACTGCCCCAGGGAGTAAACCCACAGCTTGCCAATCCTCAGTATTGCTTTCGATCCGACCTGAGCGGAGAATATATAATCCTGCGGGAGGGGTGTTGGCTAGCACTAAGGTTTGGTTTGCGGGCAAAATCCGCTCTTCCAGCTTAGGTGCTAGATTCTGTAACACCTCCTGAGTCAAAATACTCAGAGCAGTTCGTTGTTTTAGCCACGTCACTAAGTCTGGAATGGTCATGATTGGCTCTGGGATAAACAATGATGGGAAGTTCAGTTAATCAAAATATTATTATGGTTAGGAAAATTTTGTTAATTGTTTATTTTTAATTGTTTATTGTTAACTGAATAATAATTGGGAAGAAGCCCTTTCAAGCTCCCAAATGATAAGTAAATCTACAACTTTCACTATAATCTAGCTCTGGTCGTGCCTAACGCCAGAGCTAGCCCTTTGAAGAATACAATTTAGACTGCTATGTTAATTTATCCAAACGAGCACGGAGGGATTTGAACCCCCGACACCCAGAACCGGAATCTGGTGCTCTATCCACTGAGCTACGCGCCCTTATGCTTGAGTGACTATATCTTAGTTACTCTATCTTATTAGCTTTGATAATAGCACACTATCGCCAATTTTAACTATACACGACTTGAGCACCGAGAAGTGTAAACTGTTTCAAATCTGCCTTAGCAAGTGCCATCGGCTAGAGATAACTTGCCGGATCGACAGGTTCACCGTTCTTACGAACCTCAAAATGGAGGTGGGGACCGGTAGAGAAACCCGTAGACCCAACAGTTGCGATCGCATTTCCTCGTTTCACCGATTCTCCCTTACTCACCAAGAGTCTACTGGCATGACCATAGAGGGTAGCAATACTGTCGCCATGGTCAATAATTACTGTATTGCCATAGCCACCATACCAACCCGCAAAAATTACTATACCGCTATCTGCTGCTCGAATAGTACTGCCATAACTAGCCCCAAAGTCAATCCCAGAATGGAAGCGAGATGTACCTAGAATGGGGTGACGTCGCCAACCAAAACTACTGGTAATGGAGCCATTACTGGGATAAAGCAGCTGACCAGTATTAAAAACAAAAGTTTTGCGAAGCCTTGCCTTCCTAGCTGCCGCAATCTTGTTTTGACGGGCAATCTCTCGTTGAATCAAGATGACAATATTTTTAGAATCTTCTGCTAACTGGGCTTGGGATGCTTCTAAAGCTTGTCGGTTAGAGTTAAGTCGGTCAATCAGTTGTTGCTGTTTCCTCAGCTGGGCTTCAAACTGCTTCTTTTTGGCTAGGAGTTGTTGTTTAAGTAGGGAAACTCGGTTTTTCTGAGCCTCTATCTCGGTTTTGCGTTGGTTAATGCTGTCGGCTTCAGCTTTTAAACTAGTTAAGATTTTCTGGTCTGTTTGATAGACTAACTTCAATCGGCGGCGTCGAGCCAGAAATTCGTTGATATCTTGACTCTTGAGGAGGAGATTCGACCCAACTTCAGCATTGGGCTGGCGCTGTAAAAAACGCAGTCGAGCAATGATTGCAGCACGCTTTTCGTAATAGCTTCTCTCGGCAATTGCTAAATCCTCCTGCAACTGGTCTAGACGCTGGTTAGCCAGTTGGATTTGGCCATTATAATCCTGGTTAGCCGTATCAGTGGACTTGAGATTAAGCTCAATCACACCCAGCTTCTTCTGGGCAGATTGCTCCACATTAGATATGCGATCGCTTTCCTTAATAATAGTAGACCGTTGCTGCTCAATATGTTGCTGTATCTGTTGCAGGGTATCTACTGCTCCTGGGTTTACTACTTCTGGGTTTACTACTCCTGGGTTGGGTGAGGGAGAAGTACTCCCTGGAATTGTGACGATTAGCAGCCAAAGAACACAGCCTAGACAAACTCTCCCTATCCCGTGTAAGCCATACCAATCCCTAACCTTACCAGACGGGTTGACGTTTTTGGTATAGGTTGCCCTTTGCCGGATTTCCTTAACCACAGACTATCTCAGTATTGTGAACAATCATCGAAAAAATTCCCGAATACAGCTGTCAACGGTTGTAGATCAGTTCTATATAAATTGATGCTGACGAAAGTTAAACACTCCTTGGATATTATCTACTACTACTGGCCGATAGTGAATAGTGAGGGGAAAGCATTAGTGTTGTCATTATGGGGACTGGTGTTTACTATTTAGGTATCGTAAGCTATCAGCTATCAGCTATCAGCTATAAGTTATCAGCTATCACCTATCAGCTATCAACTAATCCGCTATGTGTCCCAGCGTCGTTCGCACAGCGTGGCCAAACGCGCCCCGCGTGGCCTAAAGGCCAAGGCCAAAGCCTGTGCCACGCTACTTGAGGTGCTTTTGAATAAAACAGGTAAGCATTGGAATAATGCTGAGTTACGTCAGCATCTCAAGTAGCGTGAGCCTTTGGCTGACGGCTGACGGCTGACCTCTGACCTCTGACCTCTGAATGCTTACATTTGAGCTGGTAAATTATACACGAAAGTAAACACCACAAACCCTAGCAACAACCTAAGCACAAACCTCAGTCCTCTAGTCTATTTAAGTAAGGGAAATCAAGTATACAGCGGGTTAAAATTCCGTGAAGTACAGTATATATCTCGTTTTTTAGCAGATTACAACAGGCAACATAAGACTTGATCGTTCTGTTTTCGGTTCCCCTTTACCCGTTCCCTAACTATTCACTTTGGGGGAATTTAGCCCTTTGTTCACTAAAACTGTTACTTTAGCCTAATTTTCGGTAACTCTGTAAATGTAGCTGATCTCAAATCCGGTCAACTAATTATTATATCCCTGATCGGGTAATTGGTAACTCGTAATTGGAAATGAGTAGTTGATGATTCCCCATTCCCCATTACCAAACATCGAGGGAATAGTTAACAAACCAGTAATTAACCGGATTTGATCTCATCAGAGTTTTCAGTCAATCAGACCGAATGAAAACTTGTAATTAACCAATATTAGGATAAAATTTAGTTATGACGGTACTAGCAGGATTTTACGTTTCTGGCGCTCTCTACTTTTTTGCGATCTGGTTTCAAGCTTTCCAGAAAGACACTAATTTATCTCCTGAGCAAATCCGCATATCTTGGATAGTGTTGACGATAGCAACCGTTTTTTGGCCAATTGTTGCCCCGATTGCTAATCTGGAGAAGAGTTCTATAAAAAAAGCTTCTTTAGTTCAGGAAGAAGATGTGGATGCTAAGGAAACAGCGATTGCAGCTAAGCTATCCCGCACTTAATTGGTAAACCTAAATTGAATAATGCTGATATTATATTCGGTAACATCAGTATTGTAAAAATTGGGTAATGGTAAATTGGTAACTTTGATTACTCCCAAGCCATTACCCATTTTCATATCTTGCACTTGCACTTAAAAGCTCTAAAATTTAGTAATATTAATTCAGGAGCTTCGAGTCAGAATAAGTCAAAGTTATGTTGTTGGAATATAAGAGTTCTTAAGAGGTTGTCTGAGAAGTCTAATTTGCTACATCCAAGCCCCCGTTGGTCCCCCAATTTTGGGGGACTTTTAGAAGCAAATTGACTCTTGTTCCCCCCAAAGTTGGGGGGCTAGGGGGGCAAAATGCAGTATCAAAAAACTTTTCAGATATCCTCTAAGCTGCAGATACGCGCAGCCTAATCAACCAACCATCAAGATCTGCCAAAGCGCGATCGCGATATGCTCCATATCGTTCTCGCTTATTCTTTATCCGCACTGGCAATTCGGGCAAAATCCCAAAATTTGGTGGCATAGGCTGAAAATGCTTAGGTGATGCGGAACTGATAAAGTCAAATAACGCTCCCATCATCGTAGTGGGTGGCATCGTTACCAGTTCCAATCCCAATACCAGTCGCGCCGCATTTGTACCAGCCAGCCACCCTCCCGCAGCTGCTGCTGTATAACTTTCTGTTCCTACCAATTGACCAGCTGCCAACAAAGTAGAGCGTTTTTTGAACTGTAGGGTTGGTTGCAATAACTCAGGAGCATTCAGAAAGGTGTTCCGATGCATCACCCCCATGCGCACAAACTCTGCTTCTTCCAAACCTGGAATCAGTCGAAATACCCGTTTCTGCTCACCCCAGCGCAAATTAGTTTGGAATCCCACCATATTCCACAGCTGACCTGTTTTATCTTCCTGTCGCAGCTGTACCACAGCATAAGGACGGTGGTGCTGATTTTCTGGGGCGCGGAAGTCTCCCTTACGGGCATCAAACAGTCCCACTGGCTTCAGAGGACCGTAGCGCATAGTATCTTCCCCCCGACGAGCCATCTCCTCAATCGGTAAGCACCCTTCAAAAAATTTAGCAGTTTCTTGCTCAAAGTCTTTCAATTCGGCCTTTTGGGCTGCACACAGTTCTTCCCAGAAGTGACGATACTGCTCCCGATTCATGGGACAATTAAGATAAGCCGCTTCTCCTTTGTCATACCGGGATGCCATAAAAGCAATATCACGATTGATGGATTCCCCCACCACAATCGGTGATGCAGCATCAAAAAAACTAAAGTATTCTAAACCAGTGAACTGTTGCAGGTCTTCGGCTAAAGCAGGACTAGTCAACGGACCGGTTGTAAGTACCACCACCCCTGTGGTAGGAATTTGCGGAACTTCCTCCCGCTGCAACTCGATCAGGGGATGACTAGCTAAGGTTTCCGTCAATTCCCGACTAAATACTGCTCGGTCTACAGCTAAGGCACCCCCAGCTGGAACAGCATGTTGATCAGCTTTGCCAATAATAATTGAATCAAGGCGTCTCAATTCTTCGTGCAACAAACCCGCAGCGCGATCGCTTGATTTAGCACCAAAGGAATTGCTACATACTAATTCTGCCAATTCGACCGTATGATGAGCCGGGGATAGTCGCACTGGTCGCATTTCGTGCAACACCACTGGTACTCCAGCCTGAGCAATTTGCCAAGCAGCTTCTGTACCGGCTAATCCACCACCGATAACATTTACTTGTTGTTTGTCATTAGTCATTATATAGCAAAGGGAACAGGGAATAGGGAACAGGGAGTAGGGAGTAGGGAGTAGGGAGTAGGGAGTAGGGAGA